>JAGLWW010000030.1 GCA_023133195.1 Candidatus Aenigmatarchaeota archaeon | reverse complement strand
AACTGGACTATAGACTCTTCCGATGTAGTATTTCATGAAGAATTGGACTCCATATGGGAGATAAATTATACAGATGATATCTGGTATGCCAATTCAACTTTAAACTACACCGGAGGGAACTGGTCCTCTGATAAAGTTGAATGGAATACTTCTCAGGGTGACATGTTGGTTCAGGTTGACCAAAATGTAACGTTCTCTTATATATTCAATATTACAAGCATAAGTGCAGATCAATACTTTGTACACTTTGTTGTAAACAATTCCTTGTTCACAGAAGAAGATTTCTCTATATACAATTTAATAGTCTCGGAGGACCTTCCCCCCCAACTTTATAATGAAATCTACGGTCTTACGAATTACGCTGTAAACAGGGGGGATTCGCTAAAGGCCTATGCCAGATGGGATGAGGAAATCAAAAACGCGACAGCTGAATACAACGACACCTCCTCTGGCTTGGAGAACCACACCATATCCAGCCCCTACACGAATGACTGGACAAACCATACGCTTGACACGAATACATCCTGGTTGTTGGGAAACCACTCATTAAAAATTTATTCAAGTGACCTAAACGACAACTGGAATGATACTCTGCCTTATCTTACTTTTGAGGTTTGGGGCTGGTCAAGCGTGCCAAGCAGTAGTATAAATCCGTCTACTGTTGTCCAAGGAAATCCTGTAACGATGTCCTGCAGGGTGGTCTCTGATAATACAAGCGGTATTTCCGGTTACAGCGTGGCTTTCTACAACTCCACGGAGCAACTGGGTGTAAACCAGACAAACCAGACCGGGTGGGCAAGCTTTACCTTTACTGATAATAGCCTGGGTTATGAAAATATAACGTGCAACATCACTGACAACGCGACCATGTTTTAC
Source organism: Candidatus Aenigmatarchaeota archaeon (assembly GCA_023133195.1). Classification (GTDB taxonomy): domain Archaea; phylum Aenigmatarchaeota; class Aenigmatarchaeia; order PWEA01; family JAGHBM01; genus JAGLWW01. Next base: position 6,736 of record JAGLWW010000030.1, on the reverse strand, counting down.
AATGCATCGTCCGACAATCAGGAATTACAGACATTGCGCACAATTGAGACAGAATCACCTAAATACTCACAGGTAACTCAGAACATTTCCGTTGCGCATAAGGGAGATGCTATCCTCTATAGAGCATACTGGACTGACAATGTAAAGGTGGATTATGCATGGCTCTCAACCAATGAGACAGTAATCTGGCAGAACAGTTCCTTGGCAAGTCCCATCTGGATTGACGATACCGACGGTTGGTCTGATTTTGAAGTAACCCTTCCTACAACTATGACGCCAGGCATACTGGGGTGGAGGATATATGCAAACGATACTTCAAGCAATGAGAATGAAACACTTGTCAACACCACGGAAGTTTGGGGCTGGTCTGAGGTAAGTGACAGTGATATTGACCCGAGTATAATTTATGAGGGAGAGTGGTCAATATTCAGCTGTAAAGTAAGAGACTTAAATGGAAGTGCCCTCTCTGGATATAACGTATCTTTCTACAACTCCACGCACTCTTTGGGTATTAATCAAACAAACTCAACTGGTTGGGCTTTCTGGAACTATACAGACTACAGCAATGGAACCGATACGTTAGTTTGTAACATTACTGATTATGCCGTCATCATGTATAATGCTTCTGCGAATAACAATAAAACAGAAACATTGACCACCAAAGAACCTGGAGAAGACATAACCCCGCCTTATGCTATTGTTTACGAAATAAACGACATAGTTGCCTGGAAGGGTGATAGTTTGTTTATCTATGCACAGTGGAATGAATCTATAGGAAATTCCTATACAAAATATAACGATACTTCTTCCCAGATAGTCGGATATACGACAGAAACTATTGGCGGTGATAACTGGACCAATCACACAATTGTAACCAACTCTTCCTGGATTACCGGCGTGCATGTGGCAAAAATCAACGCATCTGACCAAGCGGTCCCGGAAAACTGGAACGATACCCTGCCTTACAAAAACTTTGAGGTGTGGGGAAGAAGCAAGGTAGAGTGGACAGAACCGGCAGGAAATCAATATAGAGGAACCATTCCCCTTACATGCAGGGTAATCGACAAGGACGGCGGATACGGCATTGAAGATTATCAAATAGACTTTTATGATGATGATTGGGTATGGATAAATTCGACTAACACAAATTCCACAGGCTATGCCACTGTCACTTGGGATGCGCAAACTGAAACGGTTGGAGTGAAAACATTAAGGTGCCTTATAAACGACAAACCATCCGCTTACTATAACACAACGGGTGCGGATGACGATGCATTCAGCCAAATCACCCTGATGGGCATATTAAACGTAAGTGTAGATTATCCGGAAAATGAATCGAGTTTTAATGTTGGTGATACCGTAAACTTAAATTCAACGACTAAGGATGAAAATGATATAGGCGTCACTCCGGATACAGCCAACTGGACCAACACCACGAATTATATAGGCTCCGGGGAAAACACGACCTGGCAAATCCCCGCGGGCCACTCCGTGGGAGCAGAATTAATAACAGTGAATGTCACGAAACAGTATTATGACTCAGACGAGAATAACGTTACAATCTTTGTCTGGGGATGGTCTGAAGTCAACTGGACTTACCCGGACGACGGTGAGTATTCTCAGGGTAGTACGATTCCTCTGACATGCCATGTGATGAACTCCAACACAAGCGCCAGTATACAAAATTATCCGGTTGAATTCTATGTTGAAAACTCCACGGACAGCATAAGTCTCGGCAACGACCTAACGAATTCAAGCGGCTACGCAACTGTAAACTGGGATACGACCGGTTATACTGAGGGATATTATTATCCCAAGTGCAACATAACCGATAATGCTACTTTGTATTATAATGCTTCTGAAAGTTATGAGGACAATACAACTGTGAACATAACAGGAGTTGCGGGAAAACTTATTGTATTCTTAAACGAACCACCGGACAACACCATAGTTCCGCGGTACAGGAACTTCACAGTCAATGCCACGGTAATCTGCAGGGACGCCAACTGTGGTTCGGTTCAGGGAAGGGCAAGATACAACTCCAGCGGTTCAGAACCCAACACAGACATATCAACCACTCCCGGAGCCACACCTTTCTACACCTTTGACTCAAATCCGCAGAACTGTAACCTAAACCAAGATGATAATTGCACGATGATTTGGAAAGTGAATTCAACTGGCAGCCTCGACTCTTACTATAACATAGATGTATTGTTCTCAAACCCGTCTAACGACACAAACAACTCTCTGGTAAGGATAGGAATAGTCCTGGTGCTGAACGTATCCACTGGCAGTATAGATTGGGGAAACCAAGACTCTGACCAGCAAGGATTAGCAGCACCGGGCAATCCTTACCAGGTGGGACTAGATGAAAACTCGAATGATGCAGCAGGCCTTTACATAAAGGGCACGGACCTTACGGGTTCCACATCGACACCGATAGAAGTATCTAATATCAGCTGGTGCAAAGAATGTAGCGGCTACCTAACATCAACACGCATGAACAATTCCTACCAGTTAATACAGTCAAGCCCGCCATCCGGTATCACGTACGACACATATTTCTGGCTGGATACTCCTCCTGTTTATTACGGTCAATATACGGGCAGTATAACCATAATGGCTAACGCCTCATGGTGATTTAAAAATATAAATTCCAAAAAACAAAGGTTATAACATGAAAAAAGCATATCTGTTTTTTATAATAGCTTTGGTACTTTTTTCAAAAGTGGTGTACGCAGACCAGATGAGTTTTGGCTCGATCGGGCATAACCAAAGAGTTACAATGATACCGGGTGAAATAAGGGAATTCAAGCTTTCTTTCTTCAATTACAGAAACACACCGTTGGTTGTGAAAATCGAAAAAACAGGCAGCAACGAAATAAGAACATTCATAAACCCGAGGTATTTCGTACTTGAGAACCAGATGGATGTAATTAACCCAATGGGCGAAGAGGAATGGGTGGTCCTTGGCAATAATTATGCCAAAACCGTGCCTGTGTACGTTACCCTGAAAATCCCTGATAACATAAGCGACATCTCCAGAAACTATCATATCGTAAAGATAGTTGCAACTGCCACTACAGAGGGGGGAGGTTCAAGCGGCATAAGGGAAAAAATGAAAGCAGCAAGAGAATTCAGTTACGCAATAACCGTTCCAGGCAATATAAACGCAAGAACTTGGGAAGAGTATGAAGAAACCCTTGAGCAATTCTACCAGGAACTTCAATCCAACAAGTCAGAGAGTGATAGTGGTTTTTGGAATATAGGAGTAAAAGATTCCGAGAAAGAAACGCAAGAAGAAGAAAGAGGCCAGTTGCCAACCGGGTTTTTCTCTCTGGGCGGGGACAAGGAGGATTCCGTTTCTTTTCTTTACATAATTGCTGCAATAGCCCTGGTAATTTTGATTTATTTTGTATATAGAAGACTTAGGAGATAACATGAAGAGAGCACTCCCATTAGTATTAATAATTCTAGTTTTTTTAATTTTCCTTCCGGCTGTAAATGCTTCCCCAATAATAAACTACGTATCAGATTTTCCCGGTGTCTTGGAATTCGAGGACAACGTGACCATAAGAGCGGATATAATAAGGGAAAACGTAACAGACCCAGATTGCAATATAGACAAGGTACTGGTTAATCTTACATATCTTTTCAATGGTACTCAAATGAATGAAACTCTTGAGATGACCAACATAACCAACCCGTATGAATTGGGTGGTTTGTATGATTTGGTGTATACGCTAAACAACGAGACGGAGACGTATTATTATGAAGTATTTGTAAATGATTCTATTGGGAACTATACTGTCTCGGATACCCGCAGTTTCAGCATAAAAATAATAGATACTGAAGAAGCAGTCATATCAATAGAAGTAGCGCCATGTTGCGGGGTGGGATTCAGTTTTTATTTTATACCGGAAGAAGTGGTAAGGGGGCAGACTGTATTTTTTATCCAGATAAATGAAAATATAGGGAACATGGTTGTAAACGAGACCAGCGAGATGCATCTTAAATATGAAAACAATACAGTAGTTTGGGGTCCACTCTATGATGATACCATAGAATTGCAGTCGGGAGAAGATGATTTGCACTACGGTCTTTGGAAAACATATAATGACACTCCTCTGGGATTCTATTACTGGCATGGCATAACAAGATATATTGGCATGTTCAACATAGGGAACAACACATATAACTGGCCAAACTATAACCAGACCGCTAACTGTACTGAGGTCCATGACGGAAACCAGACAGAATGTTCATATCTTATTATGAGAACTTCTTCGCCTAATTACGGAAGGGAACATAAGTTCAACACAACCAGCACATCATCTGTGAATGTATCCGGTCAGAATATGAGCACATCGACTTATCATGGAACATCAAATATTTCTGGTACAATATACAATGCTTACACGTTTTACATGGAAAACTGCACAAAATATTGCTATGCATGCATCAGCGAAGATACGAACGTCACGGATGATGAATGCGGGTATTCTGGATATTTGATAAACAATAATTTAGGGGAGCTTACCGTCACTAGTCTTGACTCTGGTGGAAGCAATGTAACATTTGTAGAGACTTTTATGGGCTACACGGACAGGTATATAATTTCTGATTGTGAGGTAAATGGTGCTGGAGATAATATATTGTGTTCCGAAATTTTCCAGTGCAACGGAAGCGCGGAAATATCAGATGTGTTTGAGGTTGTTGTAGAATATGGCGGTCAAGTGGAACAGCCCTCTCCAGAACCGTATCCCGAGCCCTCTCCATCACCTTCGCCTAAACCGACACCTGAACCGGGACCTATAGAGATAAACATATATCCCGTCGAACCAGAAGTCAGCGGTATGCAGGAACAGTTGACCCCTGTTGAATTTGTCATAGAAAATCTCGGGAGCAAGACAGTCAATGACATAACTCTTGTGCCGATAGTTGGAGAGGACTGGATTGTAGAGAATGCTCAGGTGGATACAATAGCACCTAAAGAAAAACTCAACAGAACCCTTTTCATCCAGCCTACTTACAAGGTAGAACCTTCTGTATACGCTATACCTGTTCAGGCCATATCAAGCAACGGGGACATCCTGGATATGACTTACTTCTGGTTTGAAGTGCTGCCCGGCAAGTTCCTGGCAAAGATAAAGATAGTGGAAAGTCCCTCGGAAATCACACTGGATTCGGACTCATGGGAATACATACCCATACTGGTCAAGAACATAGGAAAGAAACCTCTTACTGGAATCAAGGCAAAACTGGAAAACATAGAAGAGTGTATCCTCAACGTGACCTCGCCGGAGATAGAACTGAACCTTGATGAGGAAAACGGACTTAATCTGAAAGTAAAGACTATGGTTGGACCCAAGACCTGCAACGCCATGTTAATAGTGGAAAGTGACCAGAAGGCGTATGCGTTTGCAAAGATAAAGATAAACGTAGCCCCTCCCTCCGCACTGCTTCCTTTTGGCTTGCCCCTGATACCTTTGCTGGTGGTAATATTCCTGATACTGCTGACCCTGTTGATAATACTCAGGAGGAGAGGAAAGTATGTGGGCATCCTTTATCCGATAGTTTCCGCATCCACATTTATACTACTGGTTTACATATTCCTGTGGTATCTGGGCCTCGTGCCGTTGTTTTAATTATATGCCTTCTAAAGAAAAGATAAAACGATGTCAGTATTAGGGATATCCCTGCAAGGTCCAGATAAAATTGCGGCAAGGTTATGTAAAGGATTTTCATTATGTTGTGTATGTCACCGGTTGTGTAAAACAAGTAAAAAAAAGAAGAGGAGAAGAAGGCCAGAGAGATAGTGGATAAAAGGAGAGTTTGATTTTTCTTTAAGATTGAGAGGAGATAAAACAAAACTCCCAAAATCAAATTACCAATTAAACCGGCACTTAAAATCAGGATGCTTTGGATGCTCGTGATTTCGCAAGAAAGGGATACGGAAGTGGGGCTATAAACCGGTATGAATGACTCGAGAACAGCCGGGCAATTGAAGATGCCTGCGGTGAAAATATGAAAAAACTCATGGGTAACTGAGGCGAAAATCAGGAAAGAGAGAATAAAAACTATTAGAACCTTCGTTTCGGTTTTCAAAAGCTTGAAGAACCTTGTTTTGATAAAACTTTTTTCCGGTTTGAAAAGGGATAAAAACAAGAAAAGAGTCAAAGCACCAAAAATAAAAATCGGGCTTGAGGCGTTTCTCATTATGTTACCTGTCACACCCATTTGCTCTTTTACAACCTCTTCTTTTTCGTAATCTTTTCGGGTTTCTATCTTCCTTTGATACGAAACTCTTCTGCCATCGATTGTCAAAAAAATTTTTAAGTCGTAACTACCCGATTCTTCCGGTGCTATGAAAAAGTCTATCTCCTTTCCTCCATTATAGCTTAGGGATTTAATATCAACGGGCTTACATCCGTCTCTGCAGAGGAATATCTCAGGATTTAAGTGCAAGGGACTTACCGTGCGTGGAAGTTCTACTGTTATGTGTATATCACTTTCACCTTCTCTCACCTCCAGTCCATCAGCAAGTGAAAGTGGAGAGAGAATTAATAGAAATAAAATCAACAGGGGTGCTCTTTTCATAAAATTATTAAGTATATCTTGATATAAAAACATATCAAGGCAACTAGATAACTCTCCTAAGTGTAAGCTCTTTAACTAGAACCTTTACAAACTCTTCATGGGTAAAAACTTTTACAAATCCTGCATTGCTCCTTCT
>JAGLWW010000003.1 GCA_023133195.1 Candidatus Aenigmatarchaeota archaeon | reverse complement strand
TGACTTCTCTGTCTTCGTTTTTCGTGCTGCTGATTGCCACGCTCCTCACAATATTTTATCCCAATCTGATAAAGGAAAGACTGAGTAAAAAAATGTTCTTGACAAAACTTGTTATAATAACACTCATGTTCTTCGGAATAGTCCTGATTATCTGACACTATAATATTCTCTAAGAACAAACCTATTTTCTGAATCCCTGAGATAAAGAGTGTCTCCGTCATTATTCCATACAGCCTTGCAGGAGCCTTTGTTGTTCCAGTAAAGCTCTTCCCTAATATCAGTGCCCGGCCCAGACAATAATTTCACTGAAGATTTTGGGCTTAAGATAAAACTGGGGAACATATAAATTTTTCTTCCCTCGTCTTTTACAGACCATGCAGTAAGGTCGCAATCAAAGTTACAGATGTTCTTAAAGGAAACCCACTCCCCGTTGGGATTTTGGCAGTCGTTTCCCTCTGCATCCCAGTTAAACTCTTTTATAATTATACACGGGGAACACCTGTCCTCGGAAACTAAGGACCAGATTCCCAGCCTAGAATCTATTGCAACTTCTTCCGCACTTCTGAAAAGCCTTTCATGGGCATAATTTGGTTTTAACATGTACACATTAGCATAACCTTCCTCTATCATTTTTAAATTTACCATGTCATCTTCCAGATAAATATAACGCAGAAGACGTCCGTACTTATCATTTTCTACTTTGTCCTTTTCCATGTAGATCTTCTTATTTTTTACTAACTGCTCCAGTCTTTCCTTTGCCTCCGCGTAAAAAGGTTCCCCTTTCTCCGGGGTATTTATCCCCAGAAAACGGACCTTTTCTGAGGTGTTTAGCTCTATCGTGTCACCGTCTATGACCCTTGTAACATAACCAACTTCTCTCTCTGACTGAGCCACGTAATAAATAGCCATGAAAATGACCAGGCCTACCACAAGGATTATGACAAATACTGGTATCTTGGAAGTCATGCTATCAACAAAACTCTAATTAAATCCAACAGGGCTAGTGGCGCCGCCACGAGCCAGAATACTCTCAGGCACTGGTCTATGGTCATCCTCGCAAAGAGAACACGAACCAGAGTCAAAACTATTATTACAATAAAACATTTGCCCAGGAAAATCCAGAAGGTTCCTCCTCCCAGAAAGAGTATTGTCACCAGAGCAGATAAAGCAAAAAGCTTGAAGGCATAAGCCAGCTCGAACATTCCCAACTTGTATCCGGACAGTTCCGTGAAAACTCCTGCTACAAGTTCCTGCTCTGCGTGGGGTATGTGAAACGGAGGCAGGGCAAGCTCTCCCTGAACTGCAATCAAAAAAGCCAGAAATGCCAGGGGATAAAGAAAGAAGTAACCGGTTGTTAAAGAAAAACTAAAAACCGTTGGAACAAGGAGGGCTGTTATAAAAGGTAACTCAAAACCAAAAGCTTGGACAAGTTCTCTACTGCTTCCTATTCCCCCGTAGGGATTTCCGGAAGCAAAACCTGCTATAACGTAGCCTGCGACACCCATAAGGAAAAGGTAAATAACGTAAATTATGGAACCGTAAAAGCTGAAGGTAAAAAAACCGCTTATCGGAAGCAGAAGTATTATGGAAATATAGGCGGTCAGAGAAATGACCGGACCCCATATAAGATATGGGCTCTCTCTCTTTGATTTTATATTTTCCTTTGAAAAGAGTTTTGCCACGTCAAGGAACGGCTGCCATATTGGAGGACCTATCCTGTGCTGGAACCTTGCGGCAAGCTTCCTCATCAGTCCCATGAAGAGCAACCCGAAAAATCCCGCAAAAAATACTTTCAAAACCAGAAATATTATGTTACTTAACATTTCTTAACTCCTCTCCTGTAATTGTTTTACTCTTTCCAGTGTCTGTGTCCACAATCGTGACTCTGTCGGTGCAGGACATGCACGGGTCTATTGACATTATTGCTATGGACACGTCCGCCAGCCTGAGTCCTGTGAGCAAAGTTGGGATGGCATTCATGGTTGCATAAGTGGGAGTCCTTATCTTTACCCTGTCCGGAGAATTCTTGCCTGAAGAAGTCCTTATGTAATAGAGAAGCTCCCCTCTCGGAGCTTCCACCCGGGTTGCTATTTCGGCTTTTTTTATTTTGGCGAAACTTACCGGAACTTTTATTTTTCCCCTAGGTATCTTTTCCACAAGCTGGTCTATTATCTTCAGACTTTCCAAAGTCTCGTAAAGCCTCATGTTTATCCTTGTTAGTATGTCTCCGCCGTTACCAGTTACTATTTTGAACTTTACGTCATCGTAAGAAAAATATGGGTCATCCTTTCTTGTGTCCATAGGAATTTCGGAAGCCCTTGCATTCGGTCCGACTATTCCCAAGTCGAGGGCATCTTTGTGGCTTATCCTCCCTCTGCCTCTCGTTCTTTTCAGTATTGATGACTCCTTGTTGAAGTATTTTATATTATGTTTTGTCTTTTTCTTCAGAATTTCCAGTCTTTCCCTTATCCCAGTGTTCATCTTGAAGTCGCGGCGGACACCTCCGAAATTATTTATAACGTAATGAACGCGGTTTCCAGTCATTTCCTCAAGAATCTCCATGACACTTTCCCTGTCCCTGAACATTAAATGAAACAACGTATCGTAACCAAGTTCGTAAGCACACATGGCCGCATACAAATAATGGGAATGTATACGGGACAGCTCAAAAACCAAAGTCCGTATATATTGGGCCCTCTCCGGGACTTTCACCCCTATTATTTTTTCCATCCCGTTCACGAAACATGAGCTGTGTGAATGACCGCAATTACTAACAACAAAGGCTCCTTCTGGAATGAAATTATGGACACCACCAACAGTCAAATCAAAAACAAAGTTATCTTTGCATTTAACTTCTTTTATTTCTTTTATGGAAACTAAAAAGAAATCATCAGAAAGGAATTTCTCCAATTTTATTAAATCTTTATCATCTTTAGGAATTTTTTCCTTCATTTCTTTTAAATATTTTCTAATCGTCCATTTCATTGCATTTTTTCCTTTTTCAATACTCCTTAAATTTTTTCTATCGCTCTTGTTTCTAAGAATTATATTATAATTTTTTCTAAGTTTTCCAAGCAAAAATCCGCATTTTTTTGGCGCTAATTGAAACCGTGAAGAGAAAGTATTAGAGTTTTTGTAGTGTTCCTTTATCTCTTGAAATATTTTTTGTTTTTTAGGATGTTGTGGTTTAATTTTTTCAATGAATTTTAAAGTATCTAACTTATTATTGATAGTTACTCTATATTTTATGCTATTTTTAAAACCCCCTGATCTACCAGAATAAATATAAGACCCTATTCCTATTCTTTTCAAAAGAAGTTGCAGCCTTTTGGCTGCTAACTTATCACAAGTGTCTATTTTGATCCCTAAATCAGTTTTTGCTGAACTGCATGTTCCATCTCCATCGAAGTAGCCTGCCAAAAATGAAGCAATCAAATTTTCCGGTAATTTAAATATTTGCTTTATATCTCTTTTTTCATCTTTCAAAGAACCCAAACCAAGACCAGATGCAACAAAGGATAAAACAGGATTCGAAATCCTTATTCTTGGTGTATCACTTTTTATGATACCTTCATCTAGCGTTTTTTCTGGAAACCAATATTCATGAAAACCTCTAACCCTTTTTATTAGTTCCTTTTCTTTGTTTACGAAGCCAATTCTATGATTCAAATCTTTTTTGTTATATCTTATTTTTCCGAAATAACCATCAGAAGCAATTAAACCCAAAACATACATCATTTCTTCATTAATTTGAAATTTTTTAAATTTTACTGTAACACCAGGTCTCGAAACTTGTTTAACTCCTAATATCACATTGCTCCAATTTAAATTCAATTCTTTGCAAATCCTTTTTAATTCCCAGATTCTAAACCTTGATTTCATTCTCCAAATTCTCCAAACCGAGATTTTTGTTTTTTTGGCCAACTCTTTTAGACTACCATACTTTTCCTCCGCTTCTTTTTTTATTTTTTCATAAGTCATGCCATCAAGATTTATCATAAAATCTTCTGAGAAATAATCTATTATATTCAAAGATATGTCAGAAGAAATTTCTATTTTTCTGGGGGAAAAGAGCATATCCCCTTCTTTTAATTCCTCTGCTCTGACGAACTGGGGTCCTTTTCTTGTATCTATCATTATTGGATGTGCATGAGTAAACCTGAGAACTGGTCCGTAATTTGTCTTAATTTCCAATAAAGTTTTTGGGGCTTGAAATCTCACAACGTTCGTTACTTTGCTCATTGTTGATGTATTATCTTTCCAAGACAACACATTACTTGGAGGATTCACAGGTACGCATCCGTCGTTTTCTATTAAATTCTTGTTTACAAATTCACCTATTTTAACGATGTCCCCGTTTTTTAGTATTATTTCTGTATTCCCTGGTAGGCATAAACCACACACCCTCTCAGCAAGGTAAATACTCTTGAAGAAATCCCTACTCTCGAAGCCCTTCTCTATGCCACGGTGGTTGTAGCCCAGAGACAGGTCTACTCCCGTTACAGTCTCCCCCTCAAGGCTTATTGTAAAGTGCACAGGTTCCGGCAAAGCAGGATGTTGCGGACCAAATGGAACTTTTATTTCTTTCATTTTATCACTTCCTCAATGGATGGTCTATCTCCTTGGGCAGGAAAAGTTTTTTCAGGTTGGGGTGGCCAACCACGATTATACCAAGCATCTCTGCCAGCTCCCGTTCAAACAGATTGGCCGAGGGGAAAACGGTAATTATGGAATCCACCAGATTGATTTTCTTTGAGACCTCTGTTTTCACGTTAAGGATACCGTGGCCCAACTCCAAGTGGTAGACAACTTCTATTACCTTTCCTGTGTCATATCCGGAGATTGAGATAACGCGATTAACTCCATATTCATACTTCAGCTTCTCGCAAACATTTAACAAGTCCTTTCTCGGGACGGACATCCATATCCTTTCCTTTTCCTTTTTGTAAACTTTGCCCAGCTTCTTTAAGTTTTTCATTTTTTAGACCTCTTTATTTTGAAATAGAAATATTTCCAATGCAAAATTATGTGAACGGTCACGGTTATTATGAAAATTATTCCTATAATTTCGTGCACAGAAATCCAATGGCTTCTGCTTAGACCAAGGAAATAATTTAGACCCCTCCCTCCCCTTGCTAGGAAGAAAAGTATGATACTTGTGAAAGATAATATTATAAACTCTATTAACATTATGATATCGATTATAAAATTCTTGTCCTTAATCTTTCTCACCTAAAATCTTTATTGCCTTAAGCAGGCCGTCTATTATTGACTCCGGCCTCGGCGGACAACCTGAAACAAAAACATCGACCGGCAGAACTTTGTCCAGCGGGCCTTCCAGACCGTAATTTCCGCGGAAGACTCCCAGTCCTGTGGCACATGCTCCTACGGCCATCACGACACGAGGCTTGGCCATCTGGTTATATATCCTTTTAAGTCTTTTTGAGACTTTCTTGTTCACCACTCCATCCACCAAAAGGATGTCCGCGTGCCTCGGAGAGCCCCTGAACTGTGCACCAAATCTTTCTATGTCAAATCTTGGTGTAAGCGAGGCCAGTTCCTCAATCGTGCAGCCGTTACATCCTGAACAGGAAAAATGTATTATCCACGGACTCTTCTTCCTTGAATAACTTTTCACATTATCACCAGCATAAGTATGACCAGTATGGTCCCGAGAACCAGCCAGTAAAGGTAAGAGCTCAAGTCACCGGAATGCGCTTTCCCGAGTCTTTTTATGCCAAAAAACTTCAGGATGGAATCAAAGAAGTAATCACTGTTCATCTCATAATCCTTGTTGTACTCTTCACCGCAGAGATACATCTCTGTTTCCCTTTCTTTTTCCTTCTTCATAAAATCACTTGTTGTGCACAAGAACTCCTTCAGCAAAGTAGTTGTGGTTTCTCTCGACTTCAAGGTTGTATGTTTCTTTTTTCTTGTAAACCTTTACAATGCTTTCAACTTTTCCTGTGAAAAGCCTGTCTCCTTTTTTCAGAGAACCGGCTGCTTTCCATTCTCCGTTTACATAAACAGGATGGTTCGGGGTCACCTTCAAATTATCATTGATAACGAGATAGTACGGCAAACCTCTGCCGTGCTCAAAGGTTCTTGTAACTTTTGCCTTCTCATACTTTCTTTCTCCTAAGTTGTAAGAAAATACGTAATCATCAATTTTTATGTCTTCTATGTTCTTTCCGTTTCCGTCTGCCATGGTTATCTTGGTTCCGGCAAGGAAACAACCTCCCCAGTATGTAACATCCATCTGATGTTCACCGGATAAGTTTACAGAAAAGTTTAGCTCTCCATTCGTGGCAAACGGGTAACCCAAGATATTTCCATTCTCACGTATTCTATAAGTATCTTCATAAAGCCCGGATAAGTTATATTGAGTTTTTATATCGGTTGCAGTATCGTTCCATTCCACTAGAGATTGAGTCCAAGAGGTGAGTTCCCTTGTTAATGTGGCAGACGAGTTTACGGAAGTATTTAGCCAGACTCCGCCGGAGCTTTCGTTATTATAGTTGAACCAGCTGGTTGTATCGTAAAATTCTATTTGCCTCGAATCCGTGAAATTTGTTTTCCTAAATGAGTTGTTGTTTTCCGCATCTCGGAGATAATAATCTTTTCCACCTTCAGTTATTATCGAACCCTGTGAAACTCGGTTATCAAAACTGGAATATAAATAAATACCATATGAACTGGAACCTGTTGTGTTTATAGTGTTATTCACTATATCCGATCCTGAAAGAGATTGAAGATAAATCCCATAACCCCCATCAGAATCATAAACTGTTATTTCATTATCGGAAATGTTCAATCCATTAACGCTGTTAGGAACGTAAATTCCATAATTTGAACCAAAGGAGTCTTCCAGTATAATAGTGTTACCAACTACTGTACTATCGTCGGACGAATCCCTTATCCCGATTCCGTAATTAAGACCGCCATCGGCATATATATAATTGTTGGTTATGATATTGTTTGAACTTCCATACCTCAGCCAAACACCTAAAGCCCACATCCACATATATATGTCATTATCATGTATCGTATTGTAGGACGAATTTCTCAAATATACGCCATTTCCGCTCTGTAGTTCTGTATAAATGTAATTATTTGTTATATTGTTCCAATGACACAAATCATAAAGGTAAATGCCATAAGCATTGTTCCTTTCCGTGTATATGTCATTGTTGTATATCATATTGTAAGAAGATTGATTCCTCAAATATATTGCAGGAGAATTATCTACATCATATGTATCTACAGTGTTATCTTTTATTGTGTTATTGGAACTGTTGTAAAGATATACACCGATACCGTCTACGGTTAATGTGTTGTTTTCCACGACACCTAAATCTGCATTATCATTGAAATAAATACCATATCCAGGATTAGAAACGTTCAACTCTATTCTACAATCCTTTATTGTTACGTTGTTAAATCCCGTGTTGTTTATACCATAGTCCCCACTCGTGTTGAGAAGATAATTATTGCAGTCTAGTGTCACGTCAGAGGCATTTATGTACAAAATCGTTCCAGTGCAGCCAGTTATATCGTGGTCTAAATCTGTGTTGAAGTTTATATATTCACCGCAAGGTATTGTAGTGGTTGCTGCTGTGGTTGAAGTTGTTGACGTTAAACCTGTATCATATTCGTCCGAGACTGTCGGACAGTTTGTCAGAACTTTTATTTTAGTCACAGTTCCTCCTGGGATATCAGAAGAGATGGTTAACTTGGAGCCCACTGAAATTGAACTTGGCGTTGCATCGTATGTGTAGGAGCCGCTCTGGTTGTAGGCCACTATCTTCAGGCCTGAGAGATCTGTCTGGCCCAGGTTTTCTATAGTGACTTTAAGGTTTCCGTTGGAAGTCAGGCTCTCTATGTTCAATGCTCCCATTCCACATTCTACCGCCGTCTTCCCTTTTTCTTCCACGCCTGCTCCCTTGGATTTGGTCAAATCCATGACAAAGGGAGCTGTCAGAGCTGCAACAGCTATTACGAAAGCTATCAGAATTATCGTTGCTATGAAAACTGATATTCCTTTCATGTTAACAACCGAATACTGAACAATAATAATCCGTATTTCCTAATAAAGATTTTACCACGGGGTCGAGTACTTGGATGACGAGATTCGGAAACAGACCCATGATTATGCAGAAAAACGTAAGGATAATGACGGGAATAAGGAAAGACTTGTCCTCTTTTACCCTCTTTTTAGAGCCGGAAAAAAGTTTTCCAAATGCTTTTAAATAATAAGCCAGCGTCACAACGGACACTATTATAGCCACCAAAGTTGGTAGGACAAAGCCGCTGCGGAACCCGGCCTCATAAATAAGGAACTTGCTTGCGAAGCCGTTCAGTGGCGGTATTCCTGCTATTCCCAAGGAGGCCAGAAGAAAACATGCACCGGTTACTGGCATGTTCACAGGCTTTATCTTTCCGTACTTCCATATCACAGAACCGATTATGAGGAAGAGAAGCATCTTCAGCAAAGCATTGTTTATTAGGTGGAACAAACCTGCAGTGAAGCCTACCACACCAAGACTGAAAGCGAATAGTATGTAACCCATCTGTGAGACTGAGGAATAGGCAAGCATCCTTCTCAGATCTTCTTGGAAGAGTGCCATAAATGCCCCGACCACCATGGAAAGCAGTCCAAGAATCATAAGGAGATAATTTAACTGAAGGAAAGAGAACACAAATAATATCCTTATCAGAGCGTAAACTCCCACGCCGGTTGAGACAGAAACAATCATGGCAGCCACGGGGATGGACACTCCCTCCGCAACATCAGGCTTCCAGAAATGAAAGGGAACTGCACCTATCTCCGTGAGGTAGCCGACCAATATAAGTCCAAGAGGTATCATTGCCTGCCTGAGAGGAATTTTTAAAATTAAATCTGCCATGTTCAGCGTCCCTGTAATGCCGTAAAGCAATGCTATCCCCAGAAGTATCAGGGATGATGCAAAAGTACCGACAATAAGGTATTTCAGCCCGGCTTCCAGCCCCTTCCCGTCCCTTTTGAAAATGCTGAGCGCATAAGAACTTATTACCATTATCTCCGTGAAGACAAAAAGATTGAAAAGGTCTCCTGTTATCACTATCCCTGTCATCCCGACAACCATCAGAAGGAACAGGGAATAGAACTCGGACCTTCTTTCCTTTATAAATTTTTCTATGAGCGGGCTTATAATAAGGCTCAGTCCCGATATAACGACCAGCAAGACTATTGATAAAGAATCTACCACCAGGGTTATCCCGAAGGGAGGAGGCCATTCATTCATGTTGCAGGTCAGAATTTCTCCGGAAAGTACTGTCGGTGCAAGGGCAATCCAGAAGAAAAATGAAAAAAGAAGCACTGAAGTTACAAAGATTCTCCTGAAAAGCTTCAACTTTATTCCTATAAGAGGCGTGAGGAATCCAGCCACGAGCAGGACCGCCAAAGGCAGGTATAATGTTATCATCCGAACAGCTCCTTCATTTTACCTGTATCCAGAGTTTTCTTTTTTTCATAAATCATTATGGCTATCGAAAGTGCCAGGGCAGTTATTGACAAATCTATTACTATGGAAGTCAACACCAGGGCTTGGGGCATGGGATCAACGGAATACTGGGAAAAAGTAAGCATGTTTTCCGGGGTTATTAGGGGAATTATTCCTCCTGCCCTGTAACCCATTGTTATAAGCAGGAGATGGATACCCATGGATATTATTCCCAAACCCATTATCTTCTTTATAAGATTTCTTTTCAGGACTAGGCAATAGATGCCTATTATTATAAAGACCGTGCCAAATACGTATTCAATCATATCTCCACCTTTTCATTCTTCTTTCACCATTGAATAAAATATCAAGAGGAAGGCCATCATGACCATGACACCTGCTGTTATGTTAAGAAACATTATCTCCCCTCCGCTCCATAACCTGAAAAGAGATCCTGTCGCAAACAAGCTCTTCCTTATGAAGAACTCAAAAACAACAAGAAGCGCCAGGAGTATCCCTGCTATAACTTCTACCTTGTGGGAAGTCTCTCTCTTTATTATATGCTCCGCTTTCTGAAGGCCGTAAACAATGCACACAAGTATTATTGTGGATGCAAGCAATACTCCGCCCTGAAACCCTCCCCCGGGGGTCAGATGGCCATGTGTTATTATATAAATACTGTAAAGTAACAGAAACGGGAGCATGACTCTTGATACTGTTTCCTTTATGACAGTCATTTTTCAACCCCTATTTGAGAACCGTTGGTTCTCAATATTGGAAACCTCGTTTCCAAAAGTTGGAAAATATAAAAATCTGTGATTTTTTTCATTTTTTAGTCACCTTCTTTGGAAAGTCAAAAATCTTGATTGCTTTCTTTCTAATTCTTTTTCTGTACTTTTGGAAAAGCGCATAAATCCCGAGAGCTGCTGTGAAAAGGATTGTCTCCTCACCCAGAGTATCATACGCCCTATAATCCCACACAATCGTTGATACCACGTTTGGCGCATTCGCATCTCTTAGGGCATTTCTTATGTGGTAATTTGATATTTTTTTATCAAAGTCTGCAAATCCTGGCATGAACAATATTGACAAAAGGAATATTGATAAGAGCGTGAGCGCTATCAAAAACAAAGGCCTGTTCATTTTAGTTTCAGTCATTCCTCAAACCTTCTTGTCTTTTCTATAGTCACCACGAAAATCACTGTGACAAGTATCACTTCAATCGCAGCCTGTGTTATTGCTATGTCCGGAGCCTTCAATATCAAGAAAATCATGGTAAGGCACAGACTGGAACTGGCAAGATAAATCACCGCCTTAAGCAAATCCCTTTCCTGTACTATCAGTAGGAACATTACAGTCATTGTCAGTAAAAGAATTAGTTCAATCACTCCTAACCACCGTCTTTTTATTTAAATCAATTTTGTTCTTGTAAGCTGCGTTTGCTATCGCATGAGAAGCCGTGGGAGATGTAAGAATTATCAGAGCCAAAAGCAGGAGATATTTCATTGAAAGTATTGAATAGAAGTTTTTTACCGCCAAAAGGAAGACCAGCAAACAGGTGCAGCCCACGGCACACATTGTAGATGCAAAAATCCTTGTGTAAATGTTTTTCATTCTTATCAATCCTATTGCACCTATCAAGCCTATAACAGCCGGCAAGAGCAAAACTAAATTCCATGTCAGGACCAAATATTTTCACCTCTCAAATATTTGGAGAAAATCAGAGTCGTTCCAAAACTTAAGCCAGCAAATATTATGGCTATATCCAGATACACGGGATTTTCCTGGGACCACAAGGCCAGAAGGGCTATCAAAATTATGAGAAACGAGTCTATTGCCACAACCCTGTCATACACAGTGGGTCCCAAAGTCAACCTTATAAGGCAAAAAACTCCTGCTATTGCCAATATGTATTCAATCATTTCATCACTTCCTTTACTTCAATTATGGTGAAATTTGAAACTTCTGTTTCATACATTTCATCACCTATCTATAAACACTCTCCAAAAACGCTTCAAATATTTTTGTCGTCATCTCAGACTTTTTGTTCAGGCAATATGTGACTATCTTGTTACCCTTTACATCAAGCGTGAGCGTTCCGGGTGCCAGAGTTATTGAATTTCCAAGAACAGTGAGAGCACCAGGACTTTTAAATTTTGACTCCAGAATAAAAGTCCCCGAATCTACTTTTCCGAAAATTATTCTTAAAATCAAATTAATATGAGAATATACTTCTACCGCTAAGAATATCATTACATAAATAAGATAGAAAAGCCATCTTCTTGGATGAAATTTGGCAGCCACAGAACCCTTTATAAATTCCCTGCTTGATATGAAAGCTATTAATACTGAAACCACGGTCCCAAGGATAATCTCCTCGGCGTTAAATCCTGCAATCATCACCCAGACAAAAAACAGGGACAGGAAAGCCAGCAATACTTTTTGGGGCATGTTTAATATTTGTAAAGCTTTATTAAAATTAATTTATAACTGTATATGTGGGACTATGAGGCTGGATGACTATCTTCTTAAACATGGTGTAAGGTGCAAGGAAACCGCAGACTATCTGGTAAAGAACATGATGGTAATGGTAAACGGAAAAATTGTTACTTACACCGCACTTCCTCTGGAAGAAAAGGATCGGGTGGAAGTGTTAAAAGAGGAATATAAGGATGCTCCTGCCTCTTTCTGGAAACTGAAAGTAATACATGAATCTGTTGACCTTATACATACGGGAGACTTTGTGCTGGACATAGAAAGCCCGGACGGTGGTTTTCCCTTGTTTGCGGCAAGAACCGGAGCAAATACCACGGTAGTCACAATAAGGGAAGATTTGGATTTTCTGAAACGCGAAGGAATTGAAGTAATAAACAAAAACATAGTTCATGAAGACCTGAGAAAGATTTTCTCAAGCAAATTTGACATTGTGATAATCGAGCTTAACTTTGATATAATGAAAACCATGCAGATACTTGAAAAGCTCCGGGATTTTATCGGCTCTCGGGGAAAGGTGATAATGTTTCTTCCAAGCAGAGGAAGGGAAAACGTAAAGGAAATGATTGAAGAAATGATGCTTAACCAAAAGTTAATTGTAGTGAAGTTCTTTGACACAAGAAAGGGTTTTTATGTCTATGCTAAGGTCATCTAACTGATTTAATTCTAGCCGATTATTTCTATTGACTCTATGTTTCTCATGTAGGGCCCCCCAAAGCATTCTTCCCCTTTTTCGCATTTGTGGTTGTAAACATAGCCCGTTACTTCCACGACCTTGCCCTCATATTTGACCGCATCATCGCACATGGACTCAGTGGAATTGCCATAATCCTCTACGAGAGTCCCCTGAATAACTCCCATGCAACCTTTTGTAGAAACAAACTGCCCGCTCAGAGTAACCCTTGTATCACTGTTACCCATAAACATGGACATCACTCCAATAAGCAATACAATAACGCCCGCGACCAAAAAAATCTTTGAATTCATTACATCACTTATAATGTGATAATAGTAGAAGTTAAATAAATCCTTTTAAGACCATAATAAATTCTAGTTATACCTTAAAGTATTCTGCAATAACAGTTTTCCATTCTTTAGGATTAAATAAATTCACATCTGTGAACTCGTTTCCACTTTGATACCATATAATTAACTCTGGTTCAGCGTTATCATCATATTCCAGTCCCTCATCAAAACCCAATGCTATCACACCTTCCAGATTTTCATCTACAGGAAAATTATATTTTTTAAGAATATTTCCTTTTTTGAAATGGGGGCTCTTTACATGTTTGAAGTCTATTCTGCGGCAGTATTCATGCCAGTCGCTTTGATGAATATCCTCAACTCCCAAAGCGTTAATAACATATTCTAAATCTGTTGTAAAATCTAACACCAGACTCGTGGGGCGACCATAAGGAGGCTCTGTTCCTACTTCCAACCATTCATATAAAACAGGCAAATTTTCCGCATGATAATCAAGGTTTTTTGCATATCTTTTCACTATATCAGTGCCATCCATATCGATCACTGTCTTAGATTATAGAGAACAAAAATGTATTTATATTGAAAAGTGGTGGGCCCGGGGAGATGTTTTCATACTTCTCGGTTTTGATGAAACTTTTGTCCCGAAAAGTTTCTTGAACTCCCGTCTGAGGCTGTTTCTGCCTTGCACCCGTTAGGCGGTAGACACCCAAAGCCCCGATGCTAGACCAAGCTACACTACAGGCCCAAACCCAAAAGAAGCATACTTCATATGCTTCGGTCTTTGAGTATTTTATATAAAACGTATTTAATATTAATATGCTTGCTAATATGCTGGAATTTATGTCTTCAGGAGCCTCTCTGAAGCTGGTTTACGGCCTTGGATTCATGTTTTTCACTCTTCTAGTGGCCTCCGTGAGCGACCTGAGAAAGATGACCATAAAGGCGGAGTTCATGACCATGTGGATTTGTTTCTCCATTTTAATGTTATGGCATGATTACACCGCAGGGATGGAGTTCCTCTGGTTCAAGTGGTTGCTGATAATAATCTTGGGAACGCTTTCCTGGAAAGGACTTGGAAAGATTTTTTCTCTGGCCAGAGCGGACGTGATTGCTATATCGGCAGTATGCTCTGTTCTTGAACTTCCTTACATAATCTTTTTTTATATAATACTTGTCCTAGTCAACAAAATCGGGCTTTATCCCTTAAAACTGTTCGGAAAAAAAGGCAAGTATCCATTCATGCCTGTGATATGGTTCTCTCTTCTTATAATAATTATCATTCTGGGAATTGTAGAATGGGATGTTATTCTGGGAATTATTACCAATTTTACTTAGTCATTT
Organism: Candidatus Aenigmatarchaeota archaeon; assembly: GCA_023133195.1. Taxonomy (GTDB): domain Archaea; phylum Aenigmatarchaeota; class Aenigmatarchaeia; order PWEA01; family JAGHBM01; genus JAGLWW01. Next base: position 2,238 of record JAGLWW010000003.1, on the reverse strand, counting down.
CTCTTGCAAATTCTCTTGCCTTGGCCAGCTCTTCCTCGCTGGGGTGGCCTCTCTTGGCAAACAAGAAATTGCCATAGCAGTAAAACCTGCCTTTTATTACCGCGCCTTTGGACTTGAGCAGTTCTTCCATTTCCTTCACCTCGTTACCTTCCCCCTTTATAGAGGTTCCGAACAGAACCACATTCACTCCGTTGAAATCGTTTTTCCCTATGAATTCCACCAGTTTTTTTCCTATTTTGCCTGCATACAAGCCGGAACCCAGAAAAACAAGGCAACTTTTGTCAAGAGTTTCTTTTTTAACGTCCTTTGCTTCCACACCCAGTTCCGAGGCCATCGCTTCGGCCACTTTTTTTGTATTTCCTGTTTTTGAATAATATATTATCTGAACCTTCATAAACTCACCTCTTCAAATTTTCAAGGTATCCCGTAAGGTATATACCTGCCAAAATAAGAACTCCTCCAAACGAACCCAGATATATTGGGGGGACTTCCTTTAAAATTCCGAGAAAAAATACGAGAATAATTGTTACAAGGAAATAAGCAATCAAAGCGAAAAACAGGATTATTTCATGCTCAAAATTCTTCCTGTTTTTATACAGGAATGCAAAGAAAATCACGGCTCCAACCGTAATCGCAAGATAAATAAAGTCAAAGCTTATTGCCAAAATCAAGAAGAATGCACCTATCACTACAAGAATTTTTCCCAAGTCCCCGCGAGCCATTCCCATAATAATAATTAGGCCGTGATTGTTTTTAAAACATTTCTATTTTCTCTACAACGTTTTCTCCAAATTCCCGAGTGCGTGTTCGCTAAGAGCCGCAATTGCCTCAACATATTCTACCCTGTAATCCAACAAAGATTTATAATTACCTGGGCCGTCGGGAACTGTCTTATATTTTGCACGGTATCTTGTATCCCCGATATAACATTTTTTTATCAGTTCCAAAGCTTCCTCTGTTAATTTTATGTAAATCCCGAAGGCCAGCTCCGGCTCTTCTTTTTCAAATTTTTTGACCTTCTCAAAAAGATTCATGAAGTCCGTATAATCCAACAGACACACCAATAAAAATTCCGTGTCTAAAGCTCTTATACCTTAAAAATTCGACTATTGCTGTTTACTTCGATAAACTAAAAACTTAATATTTGATATATAAAAAATTATAAAAAGAGAAAAAAGATTGAAGAAAACTTATTTTTTCTTCTTTTTTATGATTTTCTTTTTCTTTATGACCTTTTTTTTCTTTATTGCCTTTTTCTTTGGTCTGGTTTTCTTTTTTGCGATTTTCTTCTTGATTATCTTTTTCTTTATTGTTTTTTTCTTCTTGATTGCGGCCTTCTTTTTTATGACTTTCTTTTTCTTCTTGTAACTAACTATCTTTATTCCTGTCAACGATGCCCTGAAATGTCTGGGATTCTGTACGTCAGTAAATTTCCTTATTATATCACTGATTATTTTTATGTTTTTTATGTTTTGTCTTATTGCGTTATCCAGTTTTAAAAGCTCTTTGTTAACTTTCTTAACTGAAGATGCAAATGCCTTGTTGGAAATTTTCCCTGACCGGTATCTCTGCTTTTCCAGTCTGAAATCTTTCAAAACAGATTGTTTCTCATCTTGGCGAGTCCTGATTAATTCCGCGATAGCTGTTAGTTCTTTTATTCTTTTTGCATATTCGGCCTGATTCATTTTTTTCGTTTCTATCATGTTATCACACTCATTAATATGTTGGAAAAGACTTTATAAAAAGTTTTTTTATATAAGTTCTTCGGTTTCGTAATCAAAATTCTTCCCAGAATTTAAAAACCTGGGTTATTTCATTGATTTCAAAGAAGAAGACAGTTTATTTTTCAAATCTTCGATATCATTATATTCTATGATGTTTGTATCCGGCATTCCTTGCGCGAACTTGGTTACAGAACTGCCCTTTTGAATCAGGAGAATTCTCTTAAGACCCAGACAAAATGACATGCCAATTTCCATACCTACACCGTGGCTTCTTTCGGAAACCTCGGCTATAATAATATCACAGGATTTTAGTTGATTGTAGTCTCTCTCGAAAATCTCAGAAGGAGTTCCCCCGGCTCTGCATACAAAGGTATCAAGCCCCTTTTCTTTAACTACCGACTCAATTGCAGGCAATAAGCCCATCTTTTCCTGTGTATGGGTTATGGAACATGTGATGTAAGCTTTCATAATATTCATTGCTTCCAGTAATTTAAAAACCTGAAATTATGGGGTT
>JAGLWW010000029.1 GCA_023133195.1 Candidatus Aenigmatarchaeota archaeon | reverse complement strand
TCCTGCCCCTTTGGCCACTCGGGCACCCCCGCATTTCTGCGCTTTATTCTTCTCAAATCAGTTCGTATACTATTCTTTGTTTATTCTTACCTTTATTAATCTTTTCCAGAATCCTTATTTTTCCCAGTTCCTTGAGATTTTTTACGTGAGTACCTGCACAGGGGCATAAGTCAATCCCATTTATTTCCACAATTCTCAGTTTTTTCACGCTAGAAGGAAGTCTGCTCAGGTCGCAGCGCTTCTGGTCAACTTTTTTCAGTGCTTCCTCCCTTGGAAGCTCATAAATTCTTACTTCCAGACCTTTGTCTGTAAAATTGTTTGACTCTTCCTCCAGTTTTTTCAAATCTTCTTCCGAGAAATGAGCAGGATAAAAGTCTATCCTTGACTTGTCTCCATGTATCTGGTTTCCTACAGTGGTCAATCCGAAAAGCTTCATCGCAACCCAAGAAACTAAGTGCTGGGCAGTATGCATTCTCATCCTTGCATATCTCTTGTCCCAGTCTATGTAACCCTTTACTTCAGTTCCTACAGAAGGGACTTTTTCTACGCGGTGTACAACATCTCCCTTCTTCTCTACTTTTGTTACCACAGATTTTTGTCCGTTAAATTCCAGATAGCCTGTGTCGCTTTCCTGTCCTCCTCCCTCTGGATAGAAAGCAGTCCTGTCAAGAACAACGAAGTCGTCGCCTGTCCTGATGACATTGGCATTAAATTCCTTGAGGTAACAATCTTTCATGTGCAAGAGTTCTGTCATATAAATCACACTAATTGACGAAAAAAAGAAAAAAAGAGACCAATTAAAGGTCTCTTGCCTGTATTGTTTTTCTGTTGTTTGCCTTTGCTCTGTCCAATGCTTTGTTTACAATACCTTTGACTTCAGAATCCAAAGCATTATAGAAATCAGCACTTACGTTTGCTTTTCCTCTTACCATGTCTTTTATTGCATTCTTTACGATTAATGCCATTTTTACACCTCCACTAAATGTCTTTAAAAGGCCTCTACGACCCTCTGTATTGATATTTCAAAACACTCAAATATAAAGGTTTCGGGCTACTTTTAATAAGATTTATATATTAGAAGGTCTATAACACTTATTTTGGGCACTTTGGAGAATTAAGCTACTTTATGAATTAGGCTTTTTCCTGTAATCAAATCATGTGCCTGTATATACTTCAGTGTTGTTTGTAGAGAGACATCCCTGGGCAAACCTGGTGGTGTAGATTTCTTGTCCCAAAGTCCCTTTTCTACTAAACCATCAAGATAATCTCTTACAAATTGCTTATCGAAACTGTTTTGTGGCCTACCCGACTCATAATCATTGACTGGCCAAAATCTTGAAGAATCTGGAGTCAAAACCTCATCAACAATGTAAATTTCGTCTTCTATTTTACCATATTCAAACTTCGTATCAGCAATTATAATGCCTCTATCCTTAGCGTAGGCCGCACCTTCGTTGTAAATTCTAAGAGAGATTCTCTTTAACTGCTCTGCATCGTCTGGTCCAATGATTTCAACCATTTTTTCAAAGGATATGTTTTCATCATGCTGGCCTTCCTCCGCTTTAGTTGATGGCGTAAACAAGGGTTCGTCAAATTTTTCTGATTCTTGCATTCCACTAGGCAACTTTATTCTACAAACAGTATTGTCTTTTTTGTAAGATTTCCAAGCTGAACCGGAAATATAACCACGAACAATACATTCTATTGGAAACACCTCAGCTTCCTTTACTAGCATGCTTCTTCCCTTTAGAATTTTTGAATAGTCTTTTAAATCTGGATAGTATTCATTCACGTCTGTAGTAATTATGCTGCTTTTTACAACATCTTTCTTTTCAAAGAAATTATTCCAAAAATCAGTCAATTGTGTCAAACAAAATCCTTTATATTCTATTCCTGTTGGGACTTTAAAATCGAAAGCAGATATTCTATCTGTAATAATTTGAAGTAATTTGTTTTCAACTTTGTAAGTATCTCTAACTTTACCTTTATTAAAAACTTCTAGGGGTAAGTCTGTTTTTGTTACAGCATCAAACATACTCTTTTTTAAATTCTGACTTTTAAATAGAAAACTTTTGTTACCGCAAAATAATTAGAAATGGTGCTCCCGCCGAATGAACCCTCTCGTTCCAGAACCCCAGCTTAGTACACAGCTCATTTCAAACTCAAAGATTCTGCAAAACGAACTGTGCCTCTTATTATTAGCTTTCCAAGAATAAATTGTTATGTGTGATAGAGAGAGTAGATTGCAAAAACTTAAAATTATGGGTAATCTACATGTGAATTATTATTCCAAGGATTACATCTCCATATTCTAAAAATTGTTTTTAACCAACCCTTTAAAAAACCATATTTTTCAATTGCCATTAAACCATAGTAAGAACAAGATGGATAAAATCTACATTTACATCCTCTTTTATTCAAAAAAGGAGATACTTTGTTCTGATGAAAACTAATAATTAAGTAAATTGATAATTTTTCTAAAAAATTAGAATTTTTTTTCATGATAAATCGTAGTCCTTTTTACATCAACGGAATTACACTTGGGACATTTTTTCATTTTATCAACTTCTCTTTGTAAATCAAGTGATTTATTTGAGAATAATGCACCAAATGGATTACAGCACATACCTGCTCCAATTAATGCATTTGAAGTTGCCTGTCTATGTAATATTTTTTCATCTGATTTTAAATAATGCCAAACGTGACCACATTGATTACATTTACATTTTATTTCTTCAATCATACCCCTTTCTTTCATTTCTTTACTTTTTTTCATTAATTCACTTGTCCCTTTTAATCCTCTTTCAATTCTCTTCTTTTCTTGTATTTTTTTATTCTTAAATTCGTTTTTACAAATATCATTACAGAAATAATTACCCGAAAAATCAGACAAAGAAAGAAAACTTATCTTTTTTCCACAATTTTTGCATTTCGGCATTTTATTAACACCATTAAATCTTACATTTTCAATCTTTAAAACCCTGAAATTTGGATTTAAATCTTTAACGGGTGTAATACGGGATAAGGTGAATTGTTATGTCTAAAAAGTTTCAAGGAACCCATACTGGCATATACGCTTATGACCATCTTGAATGGGATGAAGGTGACAGATTGGCTGGTCTGGTATATTATACCAGTAAGGAAGGTGAAGGATTCGGTACATATGAAATGACGCTAGAGAAATTTGTTGAAATGAAGAGACCTGCAAAAATAAAAGTCGAAGATACCATAGAAGTGATTGAATAATTTTTAAGAACACCACCACTGAAAGTTGAATCACCCCTGACATGTTTTATTTGCAATCCACTCTTTCTCGGTTTTGTTGATGGACTCCATAAGCCGTTTGAATATAAACGATATATTTTGAATATTTTTTTCTGATTCATCTCTTCCTATTTTTGAATTTTTCTTTATGTTTACAAAAGGAGTGGATTGTATCCAACTCCTTAAAGACGGTTTTTTATTTTCTTGTTATAATAAAGGTTTTGGCATCAGTATTTCCCAGTTTATAATCTTTTGTTTTGATTTGAAATTTTTGTTTTTTGAATTTTTTATTTTTAATATAATCAGGAATGATTTTCCCAACAAATTTGTTTCTACTTGCTCTAGTATATACTTTTACTTCCCTTTCTCTGTTATAGTATAATCTTCTATCTAGTTCATATTTTAATTCTCTTGTTGCCATCCAAGAAGATACAAATATTTTTCGAGGGTGATAAAAAATCATACCGTCCCAGAATGGTAAAAAAATTTTTTCGAAATGTTCTGTATTTTTCGCTAAGGTTAAACAAGTGTTCATATAAGGAAATATTTCTTCTTCAAAAATATTATCAATACATCTTAGCCAATTATATATTACATATCCCCGATTTGAACTATAAAGATTATAAATTTTTTTTCTATAAAGCTCGATTTTACTCTGATCTTTTTTATTATCTTCTAATCTACAGATTGTCATAGAATATCTTAAAGCACCTATATCCTTTGATCTACATTTTGTTAGATGTGGTTTCATTTTTGTTAGAATATGTTCATATTTTTTTGAAGGAAGTTGGTTATCTGATATTGGTTCAAGTAAATCTTTTCTACAGAAATATGAACCACTTTCATAAAGTTTACTTAAATCTCCACCTAATTTTTTTATGTATGGAGTGACTTTAGCTTTGGGATTAATTATAACAGTTAAGTTAAGAGTAGAATCTTTTCCAAGTTTAATTTTTTTAATACTAACATTCTCATGTTTATCTGTTTTAAAACCAGTTATATCCCTAGCTTTAATTTTTTTCTTAAATTCAGCTTTTACTTCAGCTATTTTATCAAAAACACTAAGTGCAGACATAAATATTATATTCGAATATTTTCAAGATGTGTTACGAAGCAAATTGGGTTGTCACAGAAAAGTAATTTGGATCCCTTTGCTATGTTACCAATATTTTTGGTTGTCAATTTTTTTTCGCAAATATGACATTTCTCGATTCCACCCGTTTCAGAATCTATTATAAAATTTCTACCATTTTCCTCTTTGGTTTTTATATTCAAATCTTTAAAAATATTTTTAATATCTGTTTTTTCAAAAGAAATTAAGTTCGTTTTTTCCACTCAATCACCTATTTTTTCTATATTTAATGGAACATGCTATAATTGAAATATTTGCCCAACTATACGAGTGTTTGATTTCGAACTTTAAATTATTAACCCTTATACTATTCTAGTTTTACAATCCACTCTTTCTCGGATTTTGTTGGTGGACTCGAAGTTCATCACCCTAAATTGGTGTTCCCACCTTTTCTGGAAATGCCGAATTTGAAGGATAGAACTGATTCTATTAAAACAAAATAGGGAGCGTAACTTGCAGGGTGGTGGACCGAGTGGGATTTTCATTTCCCTTCTTGGCGAAACGAAGTTTCGCAAGTTTTAGGAGATACAAGAACCTTTTTTGAAAAGGGACTTGTTTTCGAACCCTCGACAACTCGGTTAAGAGCCGAGTGCTCTACCAGGCTGAGCTATGGGCCCAAGATAGTGTGCGTCTTTACTGATTGTGAATCGATATGTCATTTTTATAGAATAAAGTTTAAAAAGTTATTTTATATTCAATTTTTTTATTTCAGAGTTTCTTTCAAGAAGTTCCCTTATTTTTTTTATATTATAACCCATCCTTCCTATTATTTTACCCTTTTCTTTTTGGTCTATTATCACGTTTGCTTTCGACCCGTCTATTACCACAGAAGTGTTGCTTGGTATCATATTTTCTATGAATTTTTTAGGTTCTTTATTATATTCAAATACTTTTACCTGCCTTTTTAGGACTTGTTGAAGCTTCTTTATGTTTTTTCCATTCTTTCCTATAGCCATACCAGCCTTGCCAAATTCTACCAAAAAATAAATATTATCATCATCAAATATACAATCCAATACAGCTACCTTCGTACTTTTTTCAAAAACGTTGATAAACCCTATTGTTTGCATATCAAAACTTTTTAACATATAATCTACTCTTCTTTTAATACAGTCAGTACTGAAATACCGAATGGTTTACCGCATATTATGCCGAGCTGTTTTAAATTTCCTTCAAATTCCAGATAATCTTTAAATTCTTCTTTTGGTATACCTTCACTTGCGATTATTATATATTCTGCTTTACCGCTTTTTAAGGCCTTTTTTGCTTGTTTATAACCATATAGAGCCTTCCTTTCTTTCAACATATTCTTGATTTCATTTTCAGTTATTTTATCCATTTTTGCACCTTTGCCTGAACTTTTATTTTATTCATTTTTCATACTTACTTTTTCTTCACTTTTTTTGATTTTTTTGGTTTGAACACAATATCACATATACATGTTCCCACTGGAGCAACTTGATTTATTAAGATATTTTCTATTATCGAGTCCAGATTATCTATATCACCTTTCACTGCGGCATCTGTAAGATGTTTTACCGTGGTTTCAAAATTTGCCTTTGCCAATACGGATCTTTTGCTTCCAGAGATGCCATATCTTCCTATTGCTTTTATCTCTCCGGTTATAGTCATCATATCACTGACTAGTACAATATGTCTTGGATCTACAATCAGTCCCTGGTCAGCTAAAGTATCACAGGCTTCTTTTATTATTGCATTTCTTGCCGCTTCTATCCCAAAAAGTTTTTCTATTTCCTTTATGTTATTTGAATACACTCTTGTTGAGTCAATACCTTCTATCTTGATTACTTTTTTAAGGTTTGAACCTATGGTAGTTATAACCCATTCATCATTTCCTTTTGTTACCATTGCCTGTTCTATTCCTGTCAGTCCCTTGAGACGAATATCAAAAATTTTGAGTTTTATTTTTTGAAGGTCCCTTATTGTAACATCTTCTTTTTTTGATTTCAATTCTATTTTATTTCCTTCAAAGACAATATCATAACCTTTTATCTGTTTATTTATTAATTTTATTATATCTTCTTTGTTCATCTCTGAATTTTTTAAATAGTTATTATCCAGTTTCATTTCTATGACAAGATTCACAAGGTCTATTACATCTTCTAATACCATGTTCTTAAATTTGGTTTCTTTTATCTCCTTTGCTATTTTAGTTGCATTATCTTTATTGTTATATTCTTTGTTAAGGTATATCTGCATTATAGGCGTACTTGCTTCTTTTCTTGCATCCAATATTTCTATTAGTCTTGGAAGCCCCAAAGAAACTTGTTTTACTACAGAACCTGCCGTGTGATAGGTACGCATGGTCATTTGTGTGGCTGGTTCAGAAATAGATTGTGCTGCTATAACTCCTACAGCCTCACCTGCTTCATAGCTCATTTTTTTATATTTTTCTTCAATCCTTTTTAATATATTCACAGCCTGTTTCTTGGTTGCATTATATTTTTTAAGATAATTATCTGTTTCTAATTTCATTTTATCGGAAAGAATTGAATTTGATAATATTTCTTCGTAACTCATTTAATCACCCATTTCAGATTCAATTATATCTTTAATTTTTATTGTTCCCCATTCACTCTTTGACGGGTCTAAGCAATCTTCTGCAGCATGAAACTGTACTATTCTCCCCCAGTCATCTCTAACTGTACCGTCGTATTCAACTTTCAGTTCCTGTAAAGCGTTGACGAGTCTTCTTTCCATGTAACCGGATTTTCTGGTTCTCAATGACTTATCCATTAAGCCTTCCCTTCCGTTCATTGCATTAAAGAAGAATTCAAATGGAGTTAATCCGTCCTTAAAAGATGCTGGTATGAAACCTCTTGATTGCGGCGAAAGCTCTCCTTTTTTAAAGTGAGGCAGAGTCCTGTTCTTATAACCCCTATGAATTCTTTCTCCCTGCAGAGTCTGCTGACCTATGCATCCTGCAAGCTGGGTAAGGTTTAACATACTTCCCCTTGCCCCGGATTTAGCCATCACAACTGCACAGTTTTCAGGCAGAGTCTCCGATATTATATTTGACGCCTCATCTACAACTTTTCTGAGAGTTTTCATTATATAGGTTTCCAAACTTTCTTTTATTGTTTGGCCAGGAAGTTGTTCCAGTTCTTTATTTTCATATTTCTCTATTAAATTTATACATTCTCTTTCCACTTTCTTTACAATTTCCTGTATGTTTGTCTTTGCCTCTTTTGTTATGTCCTGATCTGAAATTCCTATTGTAAAACCATTGTTCATCAAGAAGTTTATTCCAAGTTTTGATAC
>JAGLWW010000028.1 GCA_023133195.1 Candidatus Aenigmatarchaeota archaeon | reverse complement strand
GTATTCACTTGCATTTGGCGGTATGTTGCTACTGGGGTCTGTCAGATAAATCAAGCTTCTTGACTCGTTAAACTCCAATCTGTCCACTGCGAAGTAGTCGCTGTCTGCTGCTTGGTCTTCCCTGGCTATCCAAACAAAGTTTGCTGCATTGTAACTGGTGTTACTACCAGTAGCGAAAGGTCTGCTCCCTGGTTGCGTAACGTTGAACCACATCTTTGAAAAGTTTGTTGAGCCCATGTTCTCTATCTGCACCTGTTTTGTAGAGGTGTTTGTTCCCGGGTCAACAGCAGCCCATGAAAATTCTGCGGGGTTCATGTCTATAAGCGTAAGTTCTGAAACGTTTATGTCTATTGTTGCTGTGTCCGTTACGTTTATTGCTGATACACTTGGTGCGAATCCTACGAAGAAGGATCCTATTACCAGTATGCTGATTGCTAATATCCCTAAACTAATTCCTAATACTGAATATTTCATTATTTTCTCACCTGAGGGTGTTCCTATCTTTTTTTAGAATTTGAGTATATTTAAAGATTTCGGTTTTAAAACATTGTAAAAGAAACAGTTGAATAAAAAACTTTTACACAACGAAAAAAATATTTCTTAATTTGACTAAGATAAAGTTAAAATAAAAAAGATAGAAATCATATAGTATTCACAAGCACTGTAATTGTTCCCAGTATTTCCGGATTTGTTTCGTTGTATACTACTCCGTACGGTATGTAAGGAGCTATTCTTGCATAGCCCGATGCTCCAGGGACTATTGCCGGTTCTGTAGTTGCATTTATGAAATATTTGGCATTACTACAACTCTCAGCTCCCGGTGCATCCATGTTGTATTGGTAGAACATTGCTTTGCTTGCATCGTGGTACATTGCCACGCATATTGCCATTGAACCAGCAACATTTATTGCTCCATAACCCCAATCTCCTGCTTCAGGTCCGTCTGTTACTGTATTTAAAACTACATTGCTTGCATCGTTCTGAAGATCTGCGCCTGTTGTTGTTTGTGTATGTGCTGTATTCGATATGTAAAAAGTTCCGTCTGTGTAGTTGCTTCCTGTAAGGGTAACTGCCCAGAAGTATTCCCGGGAAGAGTTCCTGAATCTTCCGTAAGGTACGATTGGTGGTACGTTGCCGCCAGGACCTTTGAGGTAAATCACTGGTGTAGTTTCGTTGTAGTCCACCCTGTTCGGGAAGAAGTAGGTCTGACCATCAGTGTTATTTGATATTACCATAAAGTTTCCTGAATCGTATGCTGTTGAAAGACCTGTCCCGAAAGGTTTTGAACTGGGATAACTGTTGTTGAACCAAACGTGAGTAAGATTAACAGAACCCATGTTCTCTATCTGTATGCTTTTGTAGCCCTCAACGCTTTCAGATCCTGGGTCTATTGGAGTGGTCCAGTTAAGCAATGCAGGTGATATGTCTACAATGCATTTTTCGTTTATCCAGACTGCTACACTAATAGCATCTGTTGCATTCGTATCAATTGCTCCTACTTCTGTAACATTAAACCCGAGTGTAAATGCGAATACCACTAAAATACTTAAGATTAAGCCGTAAACTAAGCTTATATTTTTCATTATTACACCTAGGGGATGTTCCTAAGAATTCTTGGTTAAATCTTATATTTAAAGTTTTCTATTTTTGTCAGGCCTCTTATATATGGAGAATAAACGCAGATTAATTATGACAGATGCAAATAATAGTGATGTAATTAAAAATAATACAATATAGCCATATTCATCCCAAAAATATTTCTCTTCTTTCAGGGCAAAATTTATTTTTTCAGAAGAGTATTTCCCGTCAAGACTAACTGCCTGGATGTTTATATTTTCCTCGTTCCATATGGATGGTTCATAATCCAGTTCTTTTGTTATCGTTTCACCGGCTTTTATTTTTTCTATTCTTTCTCCGTTGAATATCCACCCGAGCGGATAACCTGTTGGGACTATGATTACGTTTTCCAAATCCTTGTTCGATTTTAATTTTACCTGAATTTTTCTGCCCGGAATATTTTCTGCTTCTATGCTCATAACTTCTTCTCTATTCGGCAACGATTTCACAGAGAAGTTCATGGCATCACTTTCTATAATTTCATGACAATGGTGCACATTTATTTTCACGGAGTAGTTCCCTTCTTCTGACGGTATCCAGTACGCCTCAAAAGAATTGCTCATCCCGGGTGTCATATCCCTTTCTTCAGACCAGACTGACTTTATGTAAGCACTTTCGTTGTAACTATTTTTATATATTTTAAATTCTAACCTGCTTCTGCAACTGGCCGATTCGCTGTTGTACCACTGGACCACGAATTTTTGCAGCGAGTTTGTTGTTTCGTTCATTTCAAAATATTCAATATTTCCCCCGATTTTTCCTTTCACATTCACCTCTATTCTTGGTGAAAGCACTAGCAGAGGAATCAACAAAATGAACAACAAAAACAGGAATATTTTTTTCATCAAATCAACTTTATGATTTCTTCAGCTAAAATGTTTTTTGGTATGACGTTTTTTATAAGTAACGTTCCTGTGAAGTTTCCCAGGTCAGTTCCGTTAAAAGTTATTGTTATTTTTTCCTCCTGACCTTTCATATAAAAATTTTCCGGCAATAAAATATGGGACGATATGTTTCCCGAAGTGTACAGTTCCACTTTTGCAAAATTATCTGATTTCATGTTTATGATTTTTCTTACAGACGAGTTATGGGGTATTCTTCCGAAGTCAAGCTCATAAGTCTGTCCTGCTATGCCAATCGGTATCGTATCGTTTTTCATCTCCACTACCATTCCCTTCAACGGATAGAACCATCTCTCTTCCTTAAGCATAAAGTTTTCTGATGATTCAAACGTAAGATTTTCCACGGTTTTTATATCAACCGGAGATGACGGAAGCAACATGGAAAACAGAAACGTCAAGACTAATACAACCAAAACAGAAATCAATAACAAAACCAAGTTTATTTTTTTCATAAACTATCTCCTTCTCCAGTAAATATACAATAATATTATTCCTATTATAAGAATTATTATCCACCATGGAAATTCTTCTGCCTTCCCCTCGGCTCTCGTTGTTATCCCGGATCTGGGTATGATAACCATGCTCTCTTTCGTGACCGACCCGGTAAGATACCCCACGGTTGCCTCAACTTTTATAGTTTTCTGTTTGTCCTCGTCCTTGTCATTCCAGTATACTTTAAGTATTCCAGTACTTTTTGGAGGGATGATTACATATCCTCCCTTCAGAGTATCCACATAGTATCCTGTTTCGTTGTAGATTTTCAGTGAAGATACTTTTGCACTTATGGTCACAGTTCCCGAATTTCTGAAAAGCACGTCAATCACCGCCTTGCTTCCCAATCTTGAGCCGGCTATCCCTTCTATAGTGCCTTTCCTTTCTGCTATGCCGGGAATTTTAAATATAAACACCGGTCTTGTCACGCCTATCATGGAGATTCCCATTCCCGTTCCAGTCTTTGGGAGACTCGGGCTTAAGACCACTTCGAATGTATGATATCCCGGTTCAGCATCCTGCGGGACGTTTAATATAAAAGTAGCTCTTTCATTTGCGTTCACCACGGTTCCGTCCGGAAACCTTACCGGAAATGACCTTTTGTTTGAAACCACCATTTTGCTTCTCATGAATCTTATCCAATCAGACATACTTTCCTCAGAGATTTCCGCAGGTATTAGAGTATAGCGACCTGTGACATTCTTTTCAAACATGGACCTCTTGCCTTCCAGAAAGCTAAGAGTGGTTAGCAAATCCCTGTCAGAGTTAGTAAGCAGGTAGAAATCTATTGAATATTCTTTTCCCCGCTCCAGTTCTCCTATATCCATTACGCCAGGAGCCGCTCCGAGAGATATTGCTTTCACTGAGCCAAGGATTAATGAAAAAATGAATAAGAAAGACAGCAAAAACAATATTTTTTTATTTAAATCAAGCACTCTTTATCCCCCTTTAAGGCAAATATTTATACGGTATGAAATTATTTATATGGATATGTAAATATACTTATATATTAAGATATAATAAATATGGGGGTATGATGAGAAAAGTAATAAGTGTGGTTTCTGGCAAAGGTGGGGTTGGTAAAACTGCTACAACTTCCAATTTAGCGCTCGCTCTTCAGGAAATGGGAGAAAAGGTAATAGCGATAGACTGCGATATAGCTGGTTCTAACCTAGCTTTACACCTGGATTTACATCCAAATCCTGAAAGAAGTCTGCAGAGTGCTCTTGAAGGAACAAAGAATGCAATTGAAGCAATCACGCTTCACAGCACCGGGCTTATGGTGATGCCATCAAGGCATGCCATAAAAGACGAGATCATGGATTATGAAAAATTCAAAAAAATACTGGACAGGCTTGATGGCATAGTTCTTATAGATGCTCCGCCGGGGTTGAATGAGAACCTTCACACGATAATAGACCTTTCTGATGAAGTTATAGTAGTTACAAATCCGGAAATCCCTGCAGTCGCGGATGCAATAAAAATTGTGGAGGTCGTGAAGAAGAAAAAAGGAAACATTGAGAATTGTTGGTGCGTATTGGCAAAGGCAAATGAGGTAAAACATCAGCTCAACGAAGGAGAAATAGAAATGGCTTTGGAGATACCAATAGTTTCCAAAATACCATACGACAAAGATTTGAAGAGAAGCATATTTGAGAGAGTTCCAGTTATAAGATATAATCCCTATTCCTTGTCTGCAATAGAATACAGAAAACTGGCTGCTTGGCTTATAAACCAGAATTACGAACCGCCAAAATACGCTTCAATAGCGAGATTTTTGGGAAAGATAAGAGGCAGGTAAAATGAAACTTAAAACTTTCATAATTGCATTATCTCTATTCTTATTGTTTTCATCAGGAAATGCCATGGCAGTAGATGTCTCAGGTTTGACTTTGGACGGCCTGGACGAACACGGAATCTTCATAGATGATTCACACTTCACTGCATATTTCGACTGCGTTGGTGACGATTATACAGGAGCAAAAATCACAATAATCAAGGGAGCCGCGAGCCCGTTTGAGCCTTCGGGATTCACAGAGACGCCAATGGGAGGAAATGTAACCCGGATATCCTACAACGTAAATCCCGGCGGTTTGTACGGAACCGGAACATATTCATTCGTTGCAACTTGTTATGGCAACACAACCGGTACAGCTTCAAAGAATTTTGATGTATACAACTATGAACTGAATATAATTTCTCCTTCAGGCACCTTGGAAAAAGTTCAGGGAGATTACATAACCACAGAATTCAGCTTCAAGAGAATAATAGACACCATACAGCAGGATGTTGACGGGGCAAAATTCAATGTAATACTTTCCAGAGACGGACAGGAACTGGTCCTGGCAAACAGTAAGACCCCGGACAAATACGGAGGCAATCTGAGGATAAATGCCCTGATTTCCTACGTGCCTAACGAAAACTTTTATGGCTTAAATGATTTGGTTGTTGAGTATACTTCTGAAAATATAAAGGACATGGTCCTCAATATAATAGACCTTAAGAAGGCCTTTGAGATTACTTTTGAAGATTCCACTCCCGTGCAGATGAGTAGCGGGGGGAGCTTGGATATACCTGTTTTTATAAGTTCACCTCTTATCAATCCGGAAGACCTTTACAACATAGAATTTGACATAACAATTGGCAGTTCCCATGAAAGTATAAGTGGCTCTGAAATTACATGCTCCCAGAGCGGCGCGGGACTTTACAGGTGCGTTTTGCCAGTCTCGATTCCTGACAAATCACCGGGAAGTTACAATCTTGAGATAGAGGGATTTTATCTTTCCTACTATGACAAAATAGAAAAGGAAATATATTTTACAATACCTTTCACCGGTTCTCTTACCTATGCCTCCGGTCAGATAGTCAATGCAGAGATTCAGCTGCAGAATATTGATACAGGCAAGTGGTACTCAACAACTGTAAACGGCGGTACCGGAAAATATTCTCTGGAACTTTTACCAGGAACATACAGTCTCAGGTTAACCTCACCGGAAATAAAGAAGATAGAGATTGAAGGGATAAACATAAGGGAAGGCAGCGAGATGGTCACAGCCAACAGTCCCATGTCTATAGACACTTTCGTAGGGGGAGGCAGCATACCTGGCATAAACTCTGTCAAGCTGGTTGTCTTTCAGTTTGCCCTGGATTTTGATGATGCGGAGATATGGCTCCAGTATAATGACATAGATGTAACAGGCAGCGAAGAAGACCTAAATCTCTACTCTTGTCATGACTGGAATTATGGCAAGAGGAAATGCAACGATGAATGGATTAACACCCCATTCAGCATAAACATGGTCACAAATATGATTCACTTTAACGTGACAGAGTTTTCTGCTTTCATACTTGGAAACAAAAAATCAATGGGTCTGGAAGTGGTAATGGACAAGGACGGTTACTATTCAAGGGAACACATAACCTTCACTGGAAATGTAATAGACAATGACGCCTCCCCAATAGAGAACGCAAAGATAACCTACAAAATAAAAGACACAACTCTTTCCGGTTCCACGTATACTGATGAGAGAGGTCACTTTGTTGCAACCGATTTAGTGGCCCCGGAGGGAGAAGGAAGTTACATAATGGAAATAACTGTGGAAAAGAATCCTTACAAGTCCTTCATCACAACCCATCCCATCAAGATAAGCAAGAATGTGGAATTCACACTCATAGTCCCGGAAGAAGTTAAAGCTAATCTGGACGAGAGCGTTCAGGCAACGATAACCGTCTTGAACAGCGGTCAGAAAGATTTTAATTCCGTAAGCCTGAGCGTGAGGGGTATTTCCACCGAGTGGTACAGCATTGTACCCATGACTATAAACAACCTTACCGTGGGTTCAGAAAGTGTTGTAACAATGAACTTCCATGTCCCTTCAGAGTACTGCAAAGAAAAATGCCAGATATACCATTTTGTTGACGTAATAGCCAAGTCAGACGACGGCACTGAGCAGATAAAATCCTTTACATTCCAGATAAATGAAAATGTAACCGAATTAATTACTCCCGGTATTTCATTTCCCTCTTTCCCGACAGGAAGCATAACAGAGAGCATATCAAATCCTTATGTAGTTGTCGTAGTCTTCATAGTTATTGCGTTTCTCTTTCTGTTTTTCTTTAAGAACAAGGGTTTGCCCAATTTCAGGAACAGCAGATTTTCAAACAGAAACAAAAGTAGTTTTCAGGGATATACACTGAATGCCCCTACTTTCTTCAAGAAAAGTTACACAAGTCCTGCAAAAAGTGCTCCGTACAAGAGTAAGGATTTTAAAAGGAAAGTTCCCAGGGAGTCGATTGTTCCTGTTCTTTATGACGTCAAAAAGACTACAAGAGAATGGAACAAATAGCCGGAACTGCAGTGGAAAATCTTTTATGGTAATGTTTTGTACTTGGTTGCACCAAGTGCCCATTCTACCAATAATAATATTGCAGCAATTGCCAGCAAATAAAATGTGGGCTGTACGGTGATTATGCTTTTTTCCAGCACGACTTCTTCATATATCTTTTCCAGGGTTTGTCTGTCTGCAGCTTCATAGAACTTTCCACCTGTGGAGTTTGACAGGTAATTCATGATCGTTTCATCATAGCTTTCTTCAATTGTGATTGTCAATGTTCCCTCTATGTTCCTGTATTTTTCAGGTATCTCAAATTCGGTTTCATTGCTTTTGGTACCTATGCCTAT
>JAGLWW010000027.1 GCA_023133195.1 Candidatus Aenigmatarchaeota archaeon | reverse complement strand
CTCCTAAATAAAGAAGAATTTTAAAGTTTATAAATTTTACTATGTTAATGTTGTTATGAAAGAAAAAATTCTGGTCATTCTTCTAATACTTGTTTTAATTTCGAGCGGTTGTGTATCCGTGGAAAAAGAGAAAAACGAAAATCCAGAACCCGAATTAAACCCACCTTCTGATGACACGGTAGCAGAGGATTTACAAAGTCCAATTAAACCCATTTATCACACCGTAGAGAAATCCGGATTTTACGAAGACGGACAAATAAAAATTTCTTGGACACTGGAGGATGAAGCAACCGGTTTCAATCCCAGCAATGAAAAATACATGTGCATACGACTTGTAGAATTTCCAAATAAATTTTTCCATCTCGGAGATGATGTATTGGTTAAATTTGATAAAAGCGGTGATTTGAAACATTCAGTCTATACCAACGAACCCGGCAAATACGTTTTCAAGATATGTGGTTTGGGAAGAACAGGGGAATTCGATTATGTTAAAGGAGATTACGAATTTATCGATGAGGGAACTTATGCAGGGGACGGGGATGAAATCGAGGTGATTGTGCCTGAAAAGCCAAAAATATACATCGGAGAGTCATCTTACTCTCTTATTGGTCCCTCAGCCGATGGTCGATACTATGCAATCGAATTCAAATGGGATCTCGAGTTTTTCAACAAATCCACCGAAGGGACGTGTGCGCTAGTTGGACACAATCTTGTCGAAACTAGGTTCATTCAAAGCAACGTGGGAGGCGGATATAGGTACAGCAACACATGGAAATGTAGCGGGAATACGCTTATTGCCAAGGCAGATTCAGTTGAAGCGGACTTTGATGGTCCTATAACGGTAAAGGTCTCTTTATATGAATTTCCAGATCATGTGATTTACGAGGGCGACGGTGATGAGATAGTAGCAATAGTCCCAAAAAGAGAAAGAGTTTAATTATTGTTGACATTCTAATGTACACGCTGGATATAGCCAATAAGTGTGACATCGATCTGGAAGAGGCATTAAGGGATAAAGAGGAAATCAACAAGCAGCGTTCTTGGAAATAAAATATTGTAACTACTTAAAAGATGCTAAAATAGAAAGCTTTAAATAGGTCAGTTTTATTAAACTTTCTATGACATTTTATAACCCGGAAATAGTAAGATATCGTGAGATCCCTGTAATAGTGTATCCTGAGAAAGGAGTGGAAAAGCACTTGGACAGGAAAAGAGAGGGTATTATAACAGACCACATAAGATCTACTTACGAGTTAAACAAAAACAGATTCAAGACCCTTGGGGATTATCACATTGATTTTTTATGGAATCATAAAGAGAATCTTATGACCGATGTTTGGGTTCAGAGCAAAATCGATGAATGGGATTCGGGTCCGCTTTCCAATCCTAAAGTATTTAAAAAAGCCAACGGAGTTATAAAACCGGATAATAACATAGAAAAGGCTTCAGGAAATGTCCATATTGTTTTGGGTTTGGAAGAAATACATAGAAGACACTTTAATAATTTTGATTCATATATAACCGGGAAAAGACCGGATTTGCCATTTAATTTGTCATCTGGTGAAAATTTCCATATTTTATAGAAACAAATACAACTACTTATTATGATTAAAGTCCTACGTTTAGGCCACCGTCTTGGCAGGGATGCCCGCATATCAACGCACTGTGGCCTCGTAGCTCGTGCCTTTGGTGCTTCTGGTATCGTGTACTCCGGTGACCGGGACAAGAAGATGATGGACTCTGTGAAAAAGGTTACAGGTGAGTGGGGCGGGAAGTTTTCCGTTAAATATAGTAGTTTCAAGAGTACAATCAAGAACTTTAAAGGGACAAAGGTTCACTTGACTGTGTATGGTATACCAATTCAAAAAAAGATAAATGAAGTCAGGAAAAAGAGAGATATTCTGGTGATAGTTGGGGGAGAAAAGGTTTCGGGCGAGATTTATCACATGGCAGATTACAACATCGCCGTCACGGGCCAGCCGCATTCAGAGATAGCCGCACTTGGCGTGTTCCTGCACGAATATTTTCAGGGCAGGGAACTTGAGAAGAGGTTTCCGGGAGCGAAGCTGAAAGTAGTGCCGCTTGACAAAGGCAAGAAAATAAAAAGAATTTAAGATTTTTCTTTCACCCAGTACAGTGTAAAGTTCTTGTCTCTCTCGCTTGTGTTCGTGTATAATTTCAAATCAAAGTTGTCATGTAAATATTTACAGGCCCCCGATTTGTACGGCTCAGCGTTGCACCAGTATTCCTCATAAAACAGGACGCAGTCATTTTTCATCACACCGTCTCTTACCTTTGAGTTTTGTGCGTACCATGCCTGCAAAGAGTTTTTCCCGTTTATTAGAACTACACTTGGTACATGAGTAAATATCCAGCAGTTATCATCCAGTTCCCTCATCTCCTCTATTACAAAGTCATGTCCCATTCTTGCGTCCCACGCCTTTTCCCCGATTTCGCTTACAAAGGAATAAAAAGGCATGAAAGCGATTATCATAATCAGGGAGACGATTGCCACGGACATGTATTTTTTTCTAAATATCCTGTCAAGGTTTTTTGATACGAGAAACGTGCCGCATCCGCCAAGGATTGCCAGAGGTATGTAAAGGTTCAGGGAGAAGCGAACGTCTACACCGTAATTGAAGCTGCCCGCGTAAAACAACAGATACAAAACAAAAAAAGCCATGAACCATATCACAAGCAGGGTTTTTTTCTTCCATTCCCTGATAAACGGATATAAGCCAAGGATAGAGAGGATGGAAAAAACCACGGGAAATCTTGTATTCTCAAAGAAGAACATGCCATTAACCTTGAGATTCTCCTCTACATACTCCGTACCAAGCTTGTTCCCGGAAGTGCCCCAGCCCTCTGACTTTACGGATAAAGTGTGCAGCATGTGCGGAACCACTAAAATGGAGAAAATAACCAGTAATGCCAGAAATTCCTTTTTCTTAAAATCTTCAAACACGTTTTTGTCAAGCAGAAGGAATGCCAGGAAAACCATTGGCAAAAACAAAAGTCCCTCGGGTCTTATCTGTATGGCATAGGCCAGGCTTGCAAAAGAAAACAGCAGCACAGGGAACTTCTTGGTTTTGAAGTAGGACAGGAATGCGAAAAAGGTAAGAGCCATAAAGAAAATGGAGACGGAACCCGCTGAGGTAGTCGGAGCCCACAGGATTGATATGGGTATCAGGGAGAAAAACAAAGACGAGAGTAATCCAATTCTCTGGTTATTGAAAAGAAGATAAGCTATGAGGAAGATAAAAGGTATTATGAGGCTGCTTATAATGGCGGTGGCATAATGCGCAACCATTTCGCTGGTCCCGAAAAGGAACAACATGCTCATAAGGAACGGATAGCCGTTTGGCTGCTTGTTGTATATGCCTTCAAAGCATTTTTCCTGCGTGCCGTAGTTGCACAAAATCGTGCGCCCTTCCCTAGCGATGTTCTGCGCTATGTTAAGGTATATATCCTCGTCATAGTATAGCCTGTGCGTGTGAGGGGCGATGAAAACCCTCAGAGAGAAACCAACCAGGAATATTATCAACAAAATAATCCATACCCTTTTGTCAATCTTTTTGAAAAGTTCTTTCAGGTAGCGGAGACTCCAGAAAAAAGAAATCAGTATGAGGACAAAGATGATGCCAAAAAATATGGGGGTAATCCACATGAGATTGTCCTGTAATATATTTTTTTCATAAGAACTTTCAATATAGAGGGTAACTATCGAGAAGAACAAAATTATAAGGGCTATCGGTATAATTACTATTAATTTCTTCTTTGAATTCATTCAACCAGCTCCACAAAGTAGTTGCCCATGGCCATGTACGGGTTCCTGGTCCTTATCATCACGTCCAGTACATCTTTAGGGGTATTTACTATTGGATAGCCGTGCAGGTTCAGGCTTGTGTTCAACACCGCTCCTAATTCAGTTTTCTTCTTCACGCTTTCCAAAATTTTCCTGTATCTATCGTTTTCAGTGGTCACCATCTGCGGCCTTGCAGAGCCGTCCACGTTTGTCACCGAGGTCATCTTTTCCCTGAATTCCTCCCTGACCATAAAGCCCATTGTCATGAATCTTTCTATGCAGTCACAATCCCTGAATATATTTTTGCAGTCCTCTTCAAGAATTGACGGACAGAAAGGCTGGTACCATACTCTTTTCTTTATTTTCAGGTTCAGATCGTTCTTTGATTCCACAGAAGACGCGGAAGCCAATATGCTCCTGTTGCCCAATGCCCTTGGTCCGAATTCCATCCTGCCCTGGTAAAGGAAGACTATTTTTCCTCCAGAAATTAAATCGGCAACTCTTTTTTCTATGTTTTTGTCATATTCATACCTGATTTTAGGATTGTCTTTTAGTTCGTTTTCCATTTCCTCTTTGCTGTACTCCGGACCAAAATAGACGTTGTCAAACTTGTACTCCCACGTGCCATTTTTTTCAAAGTTCATTTGTAGTGCTGCTCCCAGTGCAAGTCCGCCGTCTCCCATGTGCGGGAAAACAAACCATTTTTTTACTTCAGGCAAATGCCTTATCTCCATGTTGGCCTTTATGTTTGATGCCACCCCGCCCGACCAGGCCACGTCTCTTAACCCGGTCTCATCCAGGGAGTTCCTGAAAAGTTCAACAAGCTTTTTTTTCATGGTTTCCTGGGCCATCCAGGCAAATTGCTCCGGCGGGCTTTTCCAAAGAATCTTCCTGAGTTCCTTCCACATTCTAACAGAAGAATACTTTGCCTTGATGTTCATTCCCTTCACTTCAAAGAAGTTTAACATGGGGTTCTTGTTGTCAGGAATCTTATAAGCAAAATCGGAGAGTGCCATTACCTTTCCCTCATCCTCTAGTTCCCTCATTCCCATCAGGTTCGTCACGTGTTCGAAAAAGATTCCAGGGGAATGTTTCGCAGAAATTGAGGAAATCCTGTCTATCCTTCCCTTGTCAAAGATGTTTACGCTTCCTGAAAGGCCGTCACCCACCCCGTCTACTGTTAATACCAACGCCTTGTCAAAACCGGAGCAAAACCCGGCTCCAGCTGCATGGGCCATATGGTGGTCTATTATTTTCATTTTGTAGTTCCTGAAGCCAAGCCGGTTTAATCCTTTCCTTAAGAACCTTTTACTAACCTTCCTTGTCAGGTAACTTGGCCCGATTTCCGTTAGCTTGTACTTAAAATTCTTCTGATTTTGTGCAAATTTAGGGTAAACTTTCCTACGCCTCAACAGGTAGTACTTATCTTTCATTGAAGGAAAAACACGGGTAATGGTTTTGGAGAAATCGCTTGTGCAGGCAGCCACATCTGTCACATCAGAAGGTTTTAATCCAAGATACTCAAGACAGCATTTTATGGACTCCTTGGGGAATCCCACGTCCAGTTTCCTTCTCGTCAGTCTTTCCTCATTAACGGCAACTTTTATCTCTTTTCCATCGATTATTGCCGCGCCTGCGTCATGCCCGTCCCATATTCCTAGAATCATTTTATCACATCACCAATCAAACCGGTGATAAAATTTGAAAATTTATTTTCATACATTCTTACACCCATTGATTAAATATACGAATACTTAATTAAAGTTTACCCATTTCTCAAATCAGATTCCCCAGAATTGTCTGGTACGCCTCGCATGGAGTCCAGCACCCCGGGCACTTGTTTTCTTTTATAAGTTTTCTCGTTTCTTTCGCTTTTTCCGAGTCCCATATTTTTTTCAATTCGTAATTCGTTTCCCTGATATTTCCCAGTTTTTTGTTGAAAAAAGTGCAGGGATAAACATTGCCTTGGGGGTCTATGTAGCAGGAAGAAGAAAGGGCTCTGCATGGAAGGGGGGAAATACCCGATTCCAGATATTTTTCTATGAGTTTCATGTATCTTCTTTCCAAAATAGATACCGGTCCAAGACCCTTTTTTATTTTTGCGAATTCCCGGGTTTTTTTCTTCAGGTAGTTCTCGTAGTCATAATCCCTTTTGGCCTTGCCTTTGTTGTTGAAATATATGTCCGACTCGTGATAAAAATTCAAGTGAAAGTCCTTCATTTCAAAGTCCGGGATAACCTTTCTGATTTCCCTGTAAGTCTCCTCAATTTTTCCGATATTGTAAGGGGAAAGAGTGTAACCCACGTAACTTTCTATTCCTCTTTCTTTCAATTTCTTATATGTGCTTACGGCCTTATCCCAGCACTTTATTCCCCTAAGTTCATCATGCAGTTTTCTGGGTCCGTCTATGCTTACTGCAAGGATAAATTTTGGGACAATTTTTTTAATTTTTTCCGAATCTTTTATTATCTTTTCTGCAACGGTTCCGTTCGTGGTTATGTTTAAAAGGTAAACATTCATGGATTTTACAATTTCAACAAGATTATCCATCAGGAATACTTCCCCGCCCGTGAGGTTGACCCAGGGAAAACTGTTTTTGCTGAAGAATTTCTTTATCTCTTCTGCAGTGAGTTCGTCTTTTGGCTTTGTTTTCCATATATTGCAGATTTTGCAGCGGGAGTTGCATTTGTATGTAACAGCAAAGGTAAGCTTATACGGAAAGCCAAGCGTCTTCACATTTGACAGTAAGGCTTTAGACCCCAATTTTACAAAACCAAGAATTTTAATTACCCCCTAAATTCACCCAGTATAGTCTTCAAAATGTTCCATCCGTCTTTGAATGTCCTCAAGTTTCCCTTGCCGTATTTTCTGGATTTCTCAAAGCTCGGGACTTCCAGAATTTTTAATCCTTTTTTGGCAGCCTTTATTGATATCTCCGTTTCTATTCCGAATCCATTCCTTTTCAAATCCAAATCCTTTATCGCGGACTTTCTAAAAGCGCGGTAGCCGTAGCACAGATCTGAGTAGTTCATGCCCCAAAAAGAGTTTACAAGTAATACGAAAAACTTGTTACCAATCTTTCTGAAGAGGGGCATGTCCTCGGTCCCGCCACCCTGAATAAAGCGTGAGCCCATGCATACGTCATATCCTGCCTCTATTCCTGCTTTCAATAGAAGTATTTCTTTTGGTATCATCGAGCAGTCAGCATCCATGTTTACGATTACCCCGCCACTTGCCATGTTCATTCCCTTTCTCAACGCGGAACCCTTTCCCTTGTCATCATACACGACTTTGCAGCCGAATTTCTTTGCTATATCTACGGTTCTGTCCCCTGAACGGCCGTCCACTACAATTATCTCATTAATGCATTTCATTTTTTTCAGTTCTTCAAGAACTATTGGCAGGTTTTTTTCCTCATTTAAAGTGGGAATCACTATAGAAACCTTCATTTTTTGACACCCCTAACACTCCACTTAAGGTAAACAAATAATACAAACAGAACAATAAATAACGTGATAAGAATCCATATCAAACCAAGACCTTCCTTCTTTTCCACTATTTTTACCGTACCCCTGGCAAATGACGTATAGTGATAATCTTTTTCGTATTCAAGCGAGGCCAGAATGGAATAGGAACTCCCAGGCAGGGCTCCAATGGATTTTATTGAATAGCGGATTTCCTTTTCCTCTTTCGGGCCCAGTACCACGGTTTTTCTCTTCTCTTCTGACCCGAGTTCTGCCGGCAGATATAATCTGATTTTCACTTCCTTCTGGGTATCTCCAGTATTTTTTATTTTCAACACGTTTTCAGCAGAACCATCCTGCGCAACTTCAACCATGTTCATATTCCCACACACAGAAGATTCGTTACCGATTACATTTATCACATAAAGACTGGACAAGACAGAAAAAGGATACATGTTTGCATCGTGGTATATTGTCTTAAGGACAACAGGGTAATATCCCTGCATCAGTTCCTTTTTCAGGGACAGGTTAAACGAACCCTGCAGGTCTTTTTCCGGGTCAAACCTGCCTGTCTTCACGGTACCTTTATACTCAAAGTAATCCGATGGAAACGGGACAACTTCTACCTGATATGCCGCCTCGTCGCCCCTCTGTCCCAGTTTCACAAAGACTGCCGTGGAGTTATCATGGAGTATATCGGAAGATACGGTAGTAACAATGGTTATATAGCTTCC
>JAGLWW010000026.1 GCA_023133195.1 Candidatus Aenigmatarchaeota archaeon | reverse complement strand
CCTATCTTTGCTATGGAAACATAAGAAGTGGCTATTTCCCCCTCCTTCCTGTTTTTCTCACCGATATCTGACATAAGGCTCCATGCAGAGGTGTTCCACATGCCACCCCCGATTCCGTATATGAACAGGACCAGAGCAAGGAAAACAAATGAATTTGAAAGAGACATCATGCCCAGACTGATTGCGGAAATCAGGCAGCCCAGAAGGACAATCTTCCAGGAGCCGTACTTATCGGAAATTCTTCCAAACCAGAACTGGAACAGATGCATAAAGCCCATAAAGAAAAAGGCATAGCCAACAAAGCTTATACCAAGGCCAAGTTCATATATTATGAATAGGGGAAGGAAAAGGCTTATCGCAGGAGTGCTGGCATGCATGACAACGCCAAGGATTCCCATTCCCTTTAGTTTCCTGAAGGAAAGGAATTCCTTTATCTCGGTCAGGGGATTATAATTTTTTCTGGCCATTTTTGGTATCTTTTCCCTTTTAAACAAGAAGAAAAACAACGCCAAAAGAAGGACAATAGAGATAAAAAAAGGCGCTTCTATGAAAAACATGTCGGCTATCACGGCTCCTATCACAGGCGCCACCAGCCGCCCCACATAATTCAAACTCTCTGCCCATCCCGTATATTCCCCCCTTTTCTTGGAGCCAATCACGTCCTCCACTTTTGCCAGAGACACGAGAATGACTGTAACTACAGCTATGGCATCGAATACCCTTGCTATGCCTATCAATACAAAGGACCGGCCAAAGACGTAAAGAAGGACTGCCAGAATTTCAAGGGCGATGCCCATAACTATGACTACCCTTCTTCCGGCCACATCGGACAGTTTTCCTACTATCGGTGAGAAGACAATTACTGACAAAGGCAAAATGGAGAACAGGATACTTATCTGGAAATCACCGAATCCCAGGCCCTTGATATATGGCGATAAAATTGGGTTGAAAAGGAATATTGAAAACGCGAAAAATGCCGAGACTCCCGTGAATTTCATATATTCCCTGAAGTGCATATTCATAAATTAGGTCTAGATTTTATTAATAATTAATAAAATTTATTTTTAATGGCTTTACAACCTTTATAAAAATATTTAAATAGGTATCATACAAACAATTTTCAGGTGTGTAGAATGTCAAAGAAAATCCTTGTCAACGAAAGAGACGGCAAGCAATACTCCAAAGATATAAAGATTTTTGAAAGCCCTGACAGCATTTCCTCAGCAGCCAGCGGCATGGCATGGAGGATTTTGCAGGTATTAAATGAAAATCCGATGTATCCGAATGAACTGGCAAAGAAATTGAAGATACACGAGCAGAAGATTTATTACCACATAAACAAGATGCTTAAAAACGGACTTATAGAGGTTATCAGGGAGGAAAGCCGGCACGGGGCTACCTGCAAGTTTTTTGCACCTTCATCAAGAGCTTTTGGATTTGAGTTGCCTGGCGGGGAGACAGAGGTAAAGATGGGGAAAATAGAAATCAATACACAACTAAAAGACTTTTTTTATGAATTTATAAAGGATGGTATCTTTGACGGCTCCGTAATAGTGGGTTCGCCCACCCAGCACGGGCCCTTTCTGACGACAGCAAGAGACGGGCATTACGCCACACAACTAGGGGTTTTTATTGGAAACCTTTGCTCTTCCGGGAGGCGCTTTATAACAAAACTTGACACGGAATTCAAAGCCGAAGAATCGCACAAAAGAAATCTTATAATAATAGGGGGGCCTGTCACAAACATGGTATGCGGTGATATGAATGACAGACTTAAAATAAAATTCAACTGGGAAAAATCATGGTCTATAGTATCAGAAAGAGGAAAATATAACGGCGAGACTGACGGCATCATAGCAAAGATTAAAAACCCGTGGGACGAGAACAAGAAAATAATACTTCTTTCCGGAATAAAATTTGAGGGAACCAAGGCCTGCATTCTGGGATTGACACAACAGTATGAAAAAGTTTTAAAGGGATTTAACAGGAACAGGGATTTTTACAGGATAATAAGAGGTCTGGACAAGGATGGCGACGGAAAGGTTGATGACATAGAAATTCTGGAGTGAAACTAGTTATTTTATAATACCGTAACCGATTAATCTCCATCTTCCGCCTACCTGCCTGAATAATGCTATCTTATCTTTCTTTTCCGCGCAGATGGGGCTCTTGAGATTTATGTCAATCGTGTTTTCTCTTGAAGATGAAACAACGCCAATAGTCCTTCCTGTCCCTGAAGTAATCATCAGCGGTTCGTTTGTACTTATATTTGAGACAGTCATGTCTTCCTTTGTTCCAACTACGCTTTCCAGTAGACTAACTTTCAGTGTGAGACTTTCCCAGATTGGAGGCAGCTTCCCTTCACTTCCTGCCAAATTACCTGTCAGGGAATCACTCTTTGTCAATGAGGGATCCAGTTTCGTTCCCACTGCTATGAGACCTCCGGGTCCCGCTTCTTTTAGTTTTTTGCCAAACTTCTGCAAAACTGTTATCTCTGTTTTCAGAGGAGTATATTTGCCTTTTATGTTTACCCCCGGTCTTATCTCTATTTTATCTCCTACCTTAAAGAGCCCTTTTGTCAGAGAGCCTCCTAACACACCTCCTACTATTTTTTCAAGATCCGTTCCCGGCTTGTTGACGTCAAAGCTTCTTGCTATGAACATCTTCGGATCTGCTTCTAAATCTCTCTCCGGAGTTGGTATGGATTTTTCCATTGTCTGAAGCAAAGCATCAATATTTACTCTTTGTACGGCAGAAATCGGAATTATGGGAGTGTTTTCAGCGATAGTTCCTTTCACAAAGTCCTTTATCTGCTCGTAATTTTTCATTACCTCTTCCTGGCTTACCAAATCTATCTTGTTCTGGACTATTACTATGTTTTTTATTCCTACTATATCCAAAGTCATCAAATGTTCCGCTGTCTGGGGCCGTGGGCATTCCTC
Organism: Candidatus Aenigmatarchaeota archaeon; assembly: GCA_023133195.1. GTDB lineage: Archaea > Aenigmatarchaeota > Aenigmatarchaeia > PWEA01 > JAGHBM01 > JAGLWW01. The sequence continues at coordinate 5,218 of JAGLWW010000026.1, read as the reverse complement.
ATCTGCAGATATTATAAGCAATGCTCCGTCTATAAGTGAGGCTCCTGAAAGAACCGTGGCCATCAAAGCGTTGTGACCAGGTGCGTCCACGAATGAAATTGTACGAACAGGCTCCGTGTCCCCGAAACAGGTGGGACATTTTTTCATTGTGCAATAGCAGTTGGGCTCCTTGCATTTTTTGCATTTGTAAACGATTGTCTCTGCGTATCCAAGCCTTATTGTTATGCCTCTCTTGATTTCTTCAGAATGAACGTCTGCCCATTTGCCTGTCAAGGCTTCCACTATTGTGGTCTTGCCATGGTCAACGTGCCCGAATATTCCAATGTTAACTCCACCAAAATCTGTCATAAAAACACTTTTAACTTTAATGTATACAGGCTTTTATAGTTTCACTTGAAGAAAAATCATTCGTTAAATCACAAATAAGAAATAGATATTATCATTTCTCTGGTTCAGCCGGCTTCTTTTCTTCAGTTTTATGTTCTTCCTTCTTCTCAGGTTTTATCTCTTCGTTTTCTGTGGCTTCAGGTTCTTTTTTTTCTTCATTTGGCTTTTCCTTAGATTCTTCTTTGGGAGAGTCTTCCTTAGTAGTTTCTTTCGGTTTTTCCTCGGGTTCAGCTGGTTTCTCTTCGGTTTTTGTCTCCTTTGGAGTTTCAGCTTCTTTTTTCAGCTCAGGTTTTACTTCTTCCTTCTTGGGCTCATCCTTCTTTGCTTCTCCTTCCTTCTTTTCTTCCTTTTTCTCCAGTCCAAGAAGCTTCTCAACACTTTCTTTACCTTTCTCCACGATTTTCACGTTAACCTGGGATATGTCTTCTCCTATCCTGTTTCCCCTGATTGTCTTTATTTTTCTTATTCCCTTCCCTTTGGGCTTACATCCTACTCCGCTCACAAGAAGGACCCTCTTTCTTGCTGTCCCAGGAAGATCTCTTCTCATTGGAAACCCGTCTTTGTCGCTGCCTCCGGTAACCTGAAGAACATAGCCATTTAATCCTATCATGGAGCCGTCAAACCTTTCTCCTATCTTCATGCCTACAAGCGTGGGCACGTCTTTTTCCACCTGAACGGCCCTCTTTTCTCCGGGTACAGGAATCACAATCTTGAACATTTTAACACCTATTAACTTCTTAGATTAAATGAGTTATATATTTAAAGATTTTTTGCAATCAGAAACAGAATTTTTTTTTGTTGTAGTCTACTTGGAAGGCGGCCAGATTTATAATGGATTTGGGGTCCTTTATTTCAAGAGAATCGCCAAATCTATTGGAGTCGGGTTTCATATTTTTAGTCTTTAATATTTCTGTGTCAACAACTGCAGCGGACCAACCATAATCTACGTAAAATGAAGCAATTTCATATGCAGCGTTTTCTGTATCTTTACCACCTTCTAACTCTATCACATCCAAGTCAGGAAGTAATTGATTGCTATCAGAAGCGGGATTGAAAAGATAGCTGGAAGAGGTAAAATTGGATTTAATTTGACCGACTCTAGTTACTGGCTGTTTTGCAAAAAGAGTGAGCATCAAGTCTCTGTTTTCTTTTTCAGAAACCTTTCTCACGTAATCAGGCGTTTCTACATGCGGCATATAGCTTTCTTCAAAGGAAATAAGCTTGTCGTAGTCCTCTATGGCCATTTTGGTGTAAATTCTGGCAACTTCTTCTTCCGATTTTCCTTTGTAAGTGTCTTCAGGATTGCAGAAAACCATTCTTTTAATCATAAATATCACTTTATTATTGCACGTTCTAGTATATATTTCACCACTTTCAAGTAACAGTTAACTTTATATAGGAGTTATGCTATATTGTTACTATTAGGTGGTTAATAATGAATGGAAGAGGAGAAACTTGGGATCAAAAGTTATCAAAGCCATTCTCCCAGTCTGTAAAGAACTGGACTCCCGAAATGATAGCAACTCCTGAGGTTGCTAAGATTGGAATGGGAATAGATGAGATACAAAAAGTTCAGGATGAATATAAAGGCACATTTGGGATGAATGACTACGGTGGAACTTTAAAACGGGATGTTGATTTAAATAAGTCACCAGAGCACAGCGTTATGAAAATGTACCAGTAACTTCTTTTTCTATTTTTTATATGGAAATAGAAATCTTTATATACTTTCAAATTCAGGTTTTAAATTCTTGTTTGCGTGATGCCAATGTTCGCGAAAATTAAAAATATCGGAAAGACAGGTAAAGGACAAAAGAAAGTAGGAATATATACGTGGGATACTTTCGAGGAGTATTACAACGAGTGTAAAAAACAGAGAGATATATATATATTAAACAGAGGAGAGGATTATATCCTCAGAGTAAAGGAACTGGATTTTTTTGAAGACGCCAATAAACATAACAATATGCTTATAGATGATATAAACTCTAGAAGAAATTCACACGGAGACGGCAATTTAGGGGCATTTACCGAATCCAAACTCGAAGAAATTATTAGAGACGAATATGTTAGCTATAACAACAATTAATTCTTTATAAGGTCTTTAATCTCTTCCAAGACGTCTATTTCCGTTTTAGAGAGAAGGTTTTTCATGTCTTCCAGTTTTCTTATGTTCTCCCTGCTCATGGCCGTGTATAGCTCGTCACCCTCCTTTATCTGGCGCCCTACAGTTGGGCCGTCTATGGAAACGGCCAGCTTGTTCCCGTATTTGGCCTCTGCGACGTTGGAACCTTCTTTTTGTATCTGCTCTATCTTTCCTATTATCTTGCCTTCCTTGACCAGGGAATATCCCGGTTTTATCACTCCGCCAGTGACCTCCACGCCAACTATTGCGGGGTTTGAGGCCCTGAAGATATACCCAGGCAGTATTTTCAATTTTCCGGGTCTTGTCACGCCCTCAAGCTTTTCCATTTCTATCTCCTTTTCCTTTTCTTCTTTCCACTTCTGGTAATCTTCCAATAGCTTGTAAATCACCGGGCTCTCAAAAATTTTCACATCTTCGACTTCCTCAGCTTCCGGCAAAATCGGCACGTTGAAAGCGAATATAACCCTGTTTATTATCTCTTTTATTGAACTCATTTCTATGGCATCGCTCTTGTTCACGCAGCCTATCTTGGCCTTTCTTATAGGTATTTTATTGTCAGAAAGTATTTTTATAAGGCCTTCCAGAGAGCCAAGAGTATCTGCCTTAAGCATGGTTCCTTCGTTTTCCGTTTCTATCTCTACTGACTCTATTTCTTTTTTAAGTTCTTCCTTTACCTTTTCCAAGTCTTTCTTTTGGCATGTTCTCAAAGGCGAACCGGGAATTGCACATTCAAGGCAGGGAGCCGATATCTTTACACCACAGGCAGCCGATACATGGTCCACGTAATTAAACTTCTTTTCAACCCTTAGCTCCCCAAGTTCCCTTGGTTTCAGAAGAGCTTTTACCGTGGTTACTAGGGGTTCCTCACCGCCTATTACCAGATAATCTCCTTTTTTTATCTGGCCGTCATAAAGTATAACATCTATTGTAGTGCCAAGACCCTTTATCTCTTTTACTTCTAAAACGTTGCCGTACCCGTTCTTTTCCTTTATCTCTATTTTGTCCTTGAGGAACTGCTGGGACAATCCTATAAGAACCATCATGAGTTCCCCCATTCCCTCGCCTGTTATTCCGGAAACAGGAACTATGGCCACGGTGTTCTTGAAATCAGAAACCCTGTCAAACCTCTCGGAGTTGAATCCCTTCTCGCTCAAAGTTCCCAGAAGTTCGTAAATCTTGTTGTCCAGCTCTTTTTTGACGACATCGCTTTGTTTCTCGTATGACTCAAAAAAAGATTTGGTCTCATGCTTCTTCCAGCCGGTTATCGTGTCTATCTTGTTGGCAGCAACGACAAAAGGAGTCTTAAATTCTTTCAAGAAAGTCAGGCTTTCCTCTGTCTGCGGCTGGAATCCATCATTCACGTCCACAACGAGTATTGCCAGATCAGCTATGCTCCCGCCCCTCTTCCTCAGGGTGGAAAAGGCCTCGTGGCCCGGAGTGTCTATGAAAAGGAGGCCAGGTATTTTTATCTTGCTCTCGTCTATAAGGCAGCCGCATATCTTTCTCACCACATCCAGAGGGACTTCGGTGGCCCCTATGTGCTGCGTAATACCCCCGGCTTCGCCCGCGGCTACGGCGCTCTTCCTGACATTGTCTAGAATAGTGGTTTTTCCATGGTCCACATGGCCCAGCACGGTGATTATAGGCTGCCTTATGTTTGTTTCGCTCATTGAAAACACCTTTTATAAAGAACACAGAAAAAATTAGTGTTGTTATTATTTAAAATTATAAACTCTTAAAGAAACAGTTCTTTTATGTCTTTCTCTACTTCGCTTTCACTTCCGCTGTGATTAAAACCCTCCGGAATATACTTATCTTTGTCTCTGTCATAAATCATTCTGCATAATAAATCTATTGTATAAGAGTTTCTTTGCGGTTGATTTATCTTGACTCTGATTTCTTCTTCTTTTCTAAATAACAGGTTATGTATTTTGACTTTGAATTTTTCATCTTTTGGTGATTTTTCTCTAAATCTTACAGAAAATTCCCTGTAATTTATACTGGACTCGTAAAAATTATTATCTTTCACATACTTTCCATCAAATCTCTTGCAAAGGTAATCTGAGATTTTGTCTTCTATCTCACTTATTGACAGAGAATTATTCATAAGTATAGAATTCTTGATAGGCCAACCAAAACTCAATTTTACACCCAACTCTTATTAGGTCAAAAAATTTTAAATCCTTGTGTTTTATTCGCCCGAGTAGTAACAGTTTAGCCCCTATACATAAAATGTCTCCAGAAATACTTGTACCATGCCGTCACATAACCCAGTATCAATCCCACTATGAAAAGCGTTATGCAGACTTCTATAATCAGTGAGTTGTCTGTAAGGAAAGAGAAAAAATTCATTAAAAAATCTGCAAGGTAAACCCTGAACTCGTGAAATGGATTCACTTTCTCCTCCTCTTTTCATCAATTTCTTCAGCTATGGCCCTCACTTCTCCCCAATGCTTTATAATATACTTGTAAAGTCCGTATAGGTACCCAAAAGAGAATCCCAAACACAGGAAGACAAAACCCCACAAAAAAATACCGTAGGTTACAGGAATATCAGGAAAAAAGGACTGGACTAATTCTATGTAACCCATATTAATAATACGTTATCTTTTTTTAAAAGCTTGATTACATCTATTTATCTTTTTTGCACTACTTTATTATTATGACAGAAGAAATGATATCCCT
>JAGLWW010000025.1 GCA_023133195.1 Candidatus Aenigmatarchaeota archaeon | reverse complement strand
CAGCGGGCGCTCATGCTCAATACCTTGTCTCTCTTGTAAATGAAAAAAGCGGCATCCGGTTCCCTTTCCGAGAGTATGGTGGAAACAGTTGATGTTATGTTGTATTTGTTATAAACCTTGTACAGATAGGCGTTCTTCTTTTGGAAATACTCCGAATGATACTTGAAGTCAAGAATGGTGTTGTCAAGTTCTCTCTGGAATTTATGATAAGTTTTTATCAGTTTGCTGTCAAGCACATCCTGTGGTTTTTCGGCTTTAGAGAAGACTTCATAAGCCTTTACAATTCCTCTGTAACCGTATACACCCTTGCATGATTCAATTACGTCTGACAGGAACTTCAAATCCTCTTCCTTTTCTTTGAACTTTATTTTGTTCAAATCCCCTTTATCTCCTATAATTCCTATGGCCGCAATCCAGGAATATCTTTCCATTTTTTTGTCCATTTCACAGAGAAGCTTGTAAACCAGATAAGAAGCAGGCAAATATGCATCCGGATTTTTGATTCTCGGATTTAGGTGTATGAATTTTTTTTCTTTGTTCAGGTCTTTTTCAGTTGAGTGATGGTCTATCACAAGGACATTGTTTTTCAGTTTTTTAAAGTCCCACTGGTTCACTGCCAGGTCAACAAAAATATTACACGAAAAATTGTTTATCTCTTCAAGCAGGCTTTCTGTCACGTATATCCCGTAGGAATCGTTCGGTGAGACCATTTTCACTTTTTCCCCGAGAAACTTTGACATCAGTATGGCCGAACAAACGCCGTCAGAGTCCCCGTGGTAAACAAGAGAACACTCTTTCAGTGACGAGAGAAACTTTTTGGCCTTTTCTTTTACGTCACTCACTCAATCACTTCTAAATCAAACTTTATCTCCTTGTCCTTGTAAACAGAAACATTGCCCCCGGCCTTCTCAAAGGATATTTCTTCGGCCCCGACTTCTTTTTTTATGGTTTCTTTCCATTTATCTATGATTTTCCCCGTCTCCTTATCCGTATCTATTTTTATTTTCACTTTCTGTTTCACAATAAGCTTCATTTCTTTTCTTGTTTGCTGGACATTCCTTATAAGTTCCCTTACAAGTCTTTCTTCAAATATTTCCCGGGTTTCTTCCATGTCAAAAGTCACAATACCGCTTGCATTTCCCGCACGGAATTCCTTGCCTTCTTTTGAGGAGGTCTCTATAACCAAATCTTCTTTCTCAAGTTTGAAGCCCGATACTTCCACGGAGCCTTTTTCTTGCAGCTCCTTTACAAGATTAGCCATATCCTCCTTTTCCAAAGCTTTTTCTATTTTCTTCACATCCTTTCCGTATTTCGGCCCGACTTTTGAATAACTGAGTTTGACCTTGTAGTCAACAGAGAGTTCTCCCAATTCCACTTCCTTGACGTTTGTCATTTTTTTGAGAATATCTTCCAGTTTTTCAATCGCTTCTTTAACCTCTTCCGAACCCCCTACAACAAGTTTCTTCACAGGATACCTTAATCCAACATTCTCTTCCTGTCTTATTGCATTGGACGCTTCGCTTATCTTTTGTATTATCTCAAAGTCCTTTTCCAGTTTCTCGTCTATAACGCTTTCATCAGTTTTGGGCCAGTTAAGAAGGTGAATACTCTCTATTTCTTCATATTTCCTGAACAAATTCTGGTACAAATATTCCGTAATAAACGGCGTAAAGGGTGCCATCAATTTAAGTGTATCCAAAAGAGTGTAATAAATTATTGAAGATATCTTTTTGTCTTTTTTTATCCGGTTTCTTACCGATTTTATGTAGACTCTTGAAAAATCATTTATGAAAAAGTCTTCAAGAGCTCTTGCGGCCAAAAACGGTTTCAAATCCTCCAGATTTTTCCTGACAGTTTTCTTTATACTCTCAAGTCTGGATAACAGCCACAAGTCTTCCTTTTCCAAATCTTCGAAGTCTTTATTCGGATTATTCAGGAAAAGCTTAAGATAAGTGCTTATGTTTATAAGGTAATCCAGGTTTTTTGTTATTTCTTTCGCAGGACCATAACCAAACAAAACATTCTGAGACAGGTTTGTTTTTGCATACATCCATCGCATGATATCTGCTCCCATCTTTTCTACTGCTCCATCAAACCAAATCACGTTCTTGCCGCTTTTGTGCATTTCATTTCCCTTTTCATCGTATACTTTCTCAAAGAGCAGAACGTTTTCGTATGGTGTCCTGTCTTCCAGCGTAACGCTCATAAACAGAAGTGAATAAAACCAAAGTCTGACCTGTTCCCTCATCTCCGAAATAAATTCCACCGGGAACCACTCTTTCCAGTAACTCTTGTCATTCATGTACTCTAAAGTTGAATACGGAACAATTCCTGCATCAAGCCAGCAGTCTCCGACTTCCGGAACTCTTTTTACTTCTTTTCCGCATTTTGGACATTTGATGACGACAGAGTCTATCTGCGGTTTGTGTAAATCATTCAATCCTTCCATACCAGAAATCGCTTTTTTCTCCAGTTCTTCACGGCTTCCTATGACTTCGAAATGACCGCATTCACATTCCCAGAACGGCAATGGAAGACCCCAATAGCGTTTCCTGGATATGTTCCAGTCTCCCATGTTGCTTAGCCAGTCATTCATCAGTTTCCCGCCAAACTTCGGAGACCACACGACTTTCTGAGCCTCTCTTATCATTTTTGACCTTATTTCATCTGATGTTATGAACCATGCATTGGTCATCCTGAATACAAGTTCCTCTTTGCATCTCCAGCATGTCGGATACCTGTGCGTTATTTTATCTCTTTTGAAAAGCATGCCCTTTTTCTTCAAGTCTTCAAGAATAGGTTCTAAAACTTCAGTAACGTTCTTTCCGGTTAACCAGTCAAATCCTTCTATATAGTAACCGTCTTCATCCAGCGGTGCTATTGCTTTCAGGTCCAATTCTTTTCCGAGTTCAAAATCCTCTGCACCGCAGCCAGGAGCTATATGGACTATTCCAGTACCGTCTTCTTCCCCTACATCTTTCCATGATACGACTTTGTGTACGACTCCCTTCTGCGCTTCCAATTCATCATAGGGTCCGTTGTATTCCCATCCAATCATGTCTTCTCCTTTCATTTCCTCCATGACGTCGTGTTTGCCCAATATTTCAGACGTGGTTTTTGAAATGTAGTAAATTTCTCCGTTTTTTTTCACTTTCACGTAAACAACGTCAGGGTTTACTGCCGCCGCTACGTTTGAAGTAAGAGTCCATGGAGTGGTTGTCCAGACCATGATGTATTCATTATCACGTTCCTTTATCGAAAACTTCAGGAAAACCGTATCATGAGTAAGCTCCTTATAACCGTCGCCTATCTCATGCTGGGAGAGGGACGTTCCGCATCTTATACACCATGGCAATACTCTGTGGCCTTTTGATATCCACCCGTTGTCATTGCATTTTTTGAGGAAGTTCCAAATATGGATGATGTTGTTATCACTCATTGTAAAATAAGAATTCTCCCAGTTCATCCACTGCCCGAGCCGCACGGACTGTTCCATTTGGACAGAGGACATCTTTGCAACTCTTTCCCTACATTTCTCTATGAATTTTTTTATTCCGTAATTTTCAATATCTTTTTTCGTTTCAAGGCCAAGCTCTTTTTCCACTTCCACCTCTACAGGAAGGCCGTGACAGTCAAATCCGTTCTGAAACCTCTGTTCAAATCCCTGCAACGCCTTATAGCGCTGGTAAAGGTCTTTTAACGTTCGTGCATAAGCATGATGAACTCCCATAGGATTATTTGCAGTGATAGGCCCGTCTATAAACCTGAACTTCTTCCCGCCCTTATTTTTTTCGACTAGTTTTTCAAATATCTTGTTCTTCTTCCAGAATTCCAGGATTTCTTTTTCAATTTTCTGTGGATTATACACTAAAACACCTTCTTTCAAATTTTATCCGCATATTATTTAAATCTTTAGAATTAGAACTAAATAAAACCATTCTAAACAACGATAAATAATTCACCGGCCATCTCCTTCGACCCAAATATAACTATGAATGATAATATTTAAATCCTTGTCTTACCAAATTATATTAAATCGTTAAAAAGTGTCTTTATGACGGAATGCGAGATTTGCGGTTCAAAGGCCATAAAAAAGGCTGAAATAGATGGGGCTATCGTAAACGTTTGCAGCGAGTGCGTGAAATACGGAAAGGTTGTTGTCGGGCCTGTAAAAATCAGGGCAAAGCCAATAAAAGATATAGATTCTTCCAGATACATCGACCCAAAATATCCTGAGCTTATAAAGAAGACCAGAGAAAAAATGGAAATGAAAATAGAGGAACTCGCAAAAAAAATAAACGAGAAGGAAAGCGTTATATCGAGCTTGGAAAGGGGTCACCTGTCTCCCAGTTTCAATCTGGCGAAAAAGCTTGAAAACTTTCTTGAAATAAAACTTATTCTGGAGTACAATGAGGAATTTCATTCAAGTAAAGGAAAAAAAGATAACTCCCTGACAATAGGAGACGTGGTAGACTTGGGTGAACTGGATGATTGATGTTCACTGTCACCTCGAGAACGGGGATTATGATAAGGACAGGGATTCTGTCATTGAGGATTGCAAAAAAGAATTGAAAGCTGTTGTAACCTCCTGTGCCCACCCGAAAGACTTTGACTTAACTATGAAACTAGTTGAAAAATACAAAAATTTTGTTTTCTGCACCTGCTCTATACACCCCATCTACATCAAGGATTTTTTTCAGAAAAAAAATAATTTTTTCAGTCTTTTGAGACAAAACAAAGACAAAATTATAGGAATTGGAGAAACTGGCTTGGATTATTACTGGATTAAAGAACAGGAATGGAGAGAAAAACAGAAGGAGCTTTTCCGCGAGCACATATACCTGGCCAAGGAACTGAACAAGCCCATGGTGATACATGTCCGTGAGTCGTACGAGGATTGCATTGAAATACTGGAGGAAGAAAACGTGAAACGTGTGGACTTGCACATGTTCGGTTCTAGGTCTCTTTTAAACAAAATCAAAGAAAGAGACTGGTCTGTCTCCATGAACGCAATTGTCCTAAAAAGCAAGAACCACAAGAAGATAATGAGAGACATGCCTCTGGACAGGATAATGCTGGAGACGGATGCCCCGTGGCTGGCTCCTGAAGGGGGGAGAAACGATTCCCTGACAATAAAAACAGTGGCCCAAAAAATAGCTGAGATAAAAAAACTCAGTTACGACGAAGTCTGGAAAACATGCGGCCAGAACGCAGTAGATTTCTTCAACTTGCCAATAACGTTATAAGCTTTTGTTTGCATATATTCTCAGGTGTTTATTTTGTTTAAAAAAGTCAGGAAAGAAGAAAAAGAAAAAAACATAGCTCTTTATGTGGACGGGCCAAACCTTCTGAGAAGCGAGTTTAAAATAGATTTGGACAAGATGAGGAGAAAGATAGGTAAATACGGAAGAATCATGATAGCCAAAGTGTTTATGAACCAGTTTGCTTCTGAGAAACTAATAGAGGCTGTTGCCAGTCAGGGATTTGAGCCTGTGATAGAAGTGGGCGGTGAAAGAAATGAGCAAAAGAGTGATGTGGATGCCACCATGGGCGCATCGATAATGGAAGGAGTTTTCAACCCTAACGTAGATATTATTGCAATAGCCACAAGAGATGCTGATTTCATGCCTGTTGTCTTGAAAGTGAAAAAACATGGAAAAAAAGTCGTGGTAATGGGATTGAATCCCGGTTTCTCCATAGCTTTAAAGAACGTGGCAGACTATGTGGAAGACTTGGGAAAGTAGCTAATTAATCGAGAATCTTAATATAGCTCCTATTCCTCCCATTAAATAAAACTGATGGCCTTCGGAACTGTCTCTTGAGATGATTTCGGTCTCTGCTCCGGTTTCCTTTGCCAGTTCCTCAAATGCTTCTATTACATCCATTTCTCCAATAATCTTCATTGGCTTTCCACACTTTGGGCATTTCGTGTTTTTCTTTTCACTCATTTTAACAAACTTCTTTTCCCCGAATCCGCAGTCGCATAAATATTCCACTTCCTCCCATTCCAGGTCTTCCGAGATGAGCACGATTTTAACAGCACCCATTCCCAACGCTTTCCTTACTTCCTCTATACCATAAGTTGACTTTGGTGAATCTGTCTGCAATTCCTCTAAAAACTTTTTTACAATCTGCTTTTCCTTGGATATCTTGGCTTCTTTCAGCAAATCCTCGGAGCGGTTCAGAAGTTCATTAAGTCCTCCTTCTCCGGTGTATCCAGTATCTTTCATTCCAATTATTTTTTTCTTCAAATTCTCGCTTACGTGCCCTTCTACAAACTTTTCTTTTATGGGTCCGGGTCCCCCTACTATAACCCCCTTTATTTCCTCATCTGAAAATATTTTCTTGTAACTTCTCCATATTTCTTTAAGAAAATCGTTTAGCATGCCTTCTCTTATCCTTCCGTAACGTGCCGCCGACTGTCCCCCGGCACGGGTCTTACCGGGAACTATTGAATCCAGATTTTTTACCATCTTCATTTTCTTACCTTTGAGTATTGCAAAGGTGGCCTCACTCCTGTCTAGGACCACTAGGCCATAGATATCAGTCTCTTTCATCATCTCTTCAAGAGGTTCTACTTCAAACTTCTGGTCGCACCAGTACAGCTTTACCTTCACAGGATCCGGAGGTTCCAGTAACCACAATTCTATGTCGCTATCACCTTCCTTTTCCGAAACATTACCGCAGAAAATAGCCAAACCATTTTCAGGGGTCTTCTTGTAAAGTTTTAAATGCTGCTGTATCTTGATCAGGGCCGAGATAACGTTCTTTCTTACAGTCTTGCTCTTCACATTCTGTGTCAACGCAATTTCATTCGATATAAGCGTTCCTATTTCATTCAGGTTAAAACCTGCAGGAACATAAAGACTAACCAATTCGGTGTGTCTACCTTTCTTCTCTTTCAATTCCTTAACAAGCTTCTTCAGCTTGTAATGTTTTTCCGATGCCATGTTTTAACCTTTGTCAAATTAACTATAAAAATACTTGCAAAATAAGAGTGTCAAAATTTAAAAAGCTTTATTTTTTCCAGAGGAATTTGGATTTTAACATCCTCTTCACAATTCAATATAACTTCCTTCATACCTTTTCTAAATTCGTTCTCATCCATGCTTTCTATTTCTTCTTTTGTAAACCATCCGACTTTCTGTATTTCTTTATTCGGTTCTATTATTTCCCCTCCTGTTATTTCACCTTTAAAAACAAGGACTAAAGCAACTATATTTCTATCTTTCAAAAGAAAATTTGTTATGTTCAGCAGGCCCGATATTTTCACATCATAACCTGTTTCTTCCTTGACTTCCCTTTTAGCTGCTGTTACGATATCTTCCATTCTGTCAACTTTTCCACCGGGCAGATTCCACATACCCCTAACTTTTTCTTTCGCCTCCTGAACCAGAAGAAATTTACCATCTTTTTCTATTGCACAACTACATACGATTTTTTTTTCTATAGTCATTGTAATCACTTTTTAAAATTCTCTCGCAACCTTTATTTTACCTCTTTCTTTCTATATTTGAAATAAACTATTATAACCAGTATGGTTCCTACCACGGCAACAAAGTTTGAAGCAATTAGCGGCATGTTGCTAATGCTAATTCCGTATAAAAGCCATACACATACTCCCAAAAAGAATAACGAATAGGTTAACAGTGAAATATCAGCCGAACTTTTTCTTCTGTACATCTTCAGGGCCTGCGGGAAGTGTGCCGCAGACATCAGAATACCGAAAATAGTTGCTACCAGAGCTAAAATTTCTGCATAAGCTTCTAACATTTTACCTCAACCTTTAATTCTTTGCCTTTCTTGTATTCCACGTTCTTTATCTTCATTGTACCCTTTATTACATCCTCGGCCTTTTTTATTTTGTCATCATCCCCGCTTTCTATAACAATTTTTTCCAGTTCAGTGTTCATGGCCATGTCTTTTTTTGTCTTATACTGTCTTACCAAAGAGATAACATCCTTGGCCAGGCGACCCACCTCCAGAGCTTCTTCGTCTATTTTTCCTGATTCCGGGAATTTTGAAACATGAATTGATTTATCACCTTCACGGAAAAGTTCCTGGTAAATCTCTTCTGTGATATGAGGAATGATTGGGGCCCACATTTTTAGTATATCTAAGAATGTTTTGTATAAAGTCCATTTTGCTGCATTTTTGCTTTCTTCATTTTCGCCATAAATCCTATGTTTAATCATTTCAAGATAAAAATCACAAAAGTCGTGAAGGAAGAACATTTCCACTTCTTTTCTGGCCTTTGTTATCATATATTTTTCTATATACTCTCTGTAGCTGTTTATGGTTTCGTAGAGTCTAGATAGAATCCATTTGTCTTCTATGTTCAGTTCCTTGGATTCTTTTGCATCTTTTATGTGTAGGGAGACAAATCTCGCGCTGTTCCATAGTTTAATCAGGAGTTTTGTTCCCCGAGTCATCTCCTTTTCCTGGAAAGGCACGTCATCTCCTATCCTTACGCTCACGCTCCAGTACCTAAGGGCGTCAGCGCTGTATTTTTCAACCATCTTTATGGGTTCTATGACATTTCCCCATGATTTGTGCATCGTTCTTCCCTTTGGATCCAATACGTGTCCGCTTATCATTATGTCTTTCCACGGTATTTTACCAAAATGATAATAAGCTTTTACTATTGTATAAAAAGCCCAGTTTCTTATTATGTCATGAGCAGATGGTCTCAAG
>JAGLWW010000024.1 GCA_023133195.1 Candidatus Aenigmatarchaeota archaeon | reverse complement strand
TCGGAGACGGAACCACAACCGCGGTTATATTTGCTTCCGAGCTTCTAAAGAAAGCAGAGGAATTACTGGATCAGAACATTCATCCAACTGTAATCACAAAGGGATTCAGAATAGCAAGAGAAAAATCATTGGAAATACTTGATGATTTGGCAATAGAAATCCATCCGGAAAAGAACGACGATGTGCTTAAAAACATAGCAATGACAGCAATGACCGGAAAAAGCGCGGAAAAGGCTTCTGAACATCTGGCAGAACTTGCGGTAGATGCAATAAAAATGGTGCAGGAAGATGATGATATAAATTCAGATGATATAAAACTGGAGAAAAAACAGGGGGGAGGAATTGAGGATACAGAACTTATAAGAGGCATAGCTGTTGACAAGGAAATCTCACACGGAGCCATGCCAAAGAAAGTTGAAAATGCAAAAATAGCATTGATAGATTCTGCCCTGGAAGTAAAGGAAATGGAAACTGATGCAAAGATAAACATAACTTCTCCGGAACAGCTTGAGGCATTCCTGGAACAGGAGGAAAAGATGATAAAGGACATGGTAGATAACATAGACAAGAGCGGGGCAAACATAGTATTCTGCCAAAAAGGCATAGACGATTCAGCGCAGCATCTTCTGGCAAAGAAGGGCATAGCAGCTGTGAGGAGAGTGAAAAAAAGCGATATGGAAGCTCTTGGAAGAGCGACTGGAGCAAAGATAATAACCAATTTGGATGACCTTGCAAAAGATTCTCTTGGTTATGCAAAGATTGTCGAGGAAAAGAAAATAGGAGGGGAAAAGATGGTCTTTGTGAGGGAATGCAAGACTCCCAAATCCGTGACTATCCTCATAAGAGGTGGTACAGAACACGTTGTAGATGAGGCGGAAAGAGCTATGAAAGACTGCATAGGAGGAGTAATAGCAACATTGGAAGACAAAAAAGCCGTCGCAGGTGGAGGAGCAGTAGAGGAAGAGGTCTGCAGAAGACTGAAAAAAATCTCGCAAAAGTACACCGGCAGAGAACAGCTTGCAATCGTCGCATTTGCCGAGGCAATGGAAGTTATACCAAGGACATTGGCAGAGAATGCAGGTCTGGACCCTATAGACATGCTTGTAAACCTGAGGGCTGCTCATGATGAAGACAAGAGCTCTTTTGGGTTGGATGTCATAAATGGCAAAGTGATAGACATGTGGAAAGAGGGAGTGATAGAACCGCTGAAGATAAAAACGCAGGCAATAAAGAGCGGAAGTGAAGCAGCGGAAATGATACTTAGAATTGATGATGTAGTGAATGCGGGGAAACTGGGAGGTGGAGGTGCACCGCCAATGCCTCCGGGAGGAATGGGTGGAATGCCACCCATGATGTAATTCCCCCGTTTCTTATTCTATACGGAATTTTATTCGATTAAAGTAAACTTTATAAATAAAGTGCTTTAATTATAATTATGCCGAAAGAGGTCGAAATACAGTCAGATGATTACGAGGTAGTACCAGTAGGACCGATAAGAAGGCTTGAAGAAAGGATAAGAAAAATGGAAAGAGGAAAAGAAGGCTTTGTTTATGAGAGTTTTGTGAGAGAAATTCTTGAACTTATCCAAAGCAACCAGAAACTCGTTGATGAGATAGTCAAGGCGAATGACAGCCTGAGAGATGAACTGGCAAAAATACCGGGAAAGATTGATGAACTTCTCCAGACATGGAGAGAATTCATAAACATACTTAAAGAAGTTGGCGGAGCGGAGGCAAACTCAACTTCAATGAATGAACAATTCAATAAACTCATAGAGCAAAACCGGGAGATGTTAGACTCTATGAAATCTATGAAATCAAGAAGGATATCGCAGGGATTTGAAACAGCTAAGAAATATCCAAAAATAAAGATTAAGCGATAAAATATAAGGTGAAAAAATGAAAAACACCCCCACAATTAGTGATTCTTTTGAGCAGATTTCAGCTTATAATGAACATTTTGATGCTTTTAGTGTTATACAAAACTATTTGAACTAGTTAAGATAAAAAAATAAAAAGGAGGTTATAAAAATGAGGAAAGGAATAACACCCGTAATAGCAATGATATTGCTGATATTGATAGTAGTAGCATTAGGTGGAGTATTTGCAGCATGGACTACAAGAACTTGGGAAACTCTGGGTGAAGCAGGAGAAGAGCAGATAGAAACAGTTACGGAACAATTGCAGAAATCCATAACAATAGATTCTCTTGATTGCGCGAATGGCAATGTATACGTCAGAAATATGGGCAACGACCCTATAGCACTGACCGAACTGAGTGTTTATCTTGACAATGCTTTAGATACCATAAGCACTTGTACTACATGCCCAATACAACCTGGTACTGTTGCAACATTAGACATGACTGCCGCTGGACCGTGGGCATCAGGAATAGTAGTTAGAGTGACTGTATCTGGTAACTCAGCAACGGACAAGTGCGACTAATCCACCCAGTCTTTTTCTTTTATTTTAATTTTAAATATAGTCCTCGCTATTTCTAAATATAGTGGTAAAATGCTTGGAATTAAACGTTTCAAAGGCCAGTCCCAGATAATCGGCGTGGTGTTATTGACCCTTGTAATGATAACAATGATAGGGATTACCTATATGTGGGGAATGCCTTTAATAGAGAAACAGAAAGACGTTGTAAGGGTTTCCAATGTGGAAAGGTTTATGAAAGAACTTGACAACAAGATACAGAATGTGGCAAAAAATGGTGGGACCCAAAGAATTGATAATCCAAACATTCCTGGAGAGTTGAAAATTATAGATTACGGAACTAACGACAGAATTGAGTTGATAGTCCAGACTACAGGCACGGATATGGCAACAGAAATGGATATATACCTGAAGGGAGACGACAATGATGAGGTATCAATAGGAAACGAACCAAGTGTTTTAAAGGTAATCTCAAATGAATTGGGAGATAATGCATATTCTGTGAATATGACGCTTTATTATAGAAACCTTACAGGAAGCAAAAATGTTTACATTATAGATTTGCTTAGTCTTGGAAGAGATGTTATAAGCGGAGATGGTCATAGAATAGTCATCAGTGAAGGAGACCATGTTCCTATGATGCAAGAAGGTGAAAGAGCAGTATATACAACAATAATTAATGTGAGGTTTGAATAACGTGAATTATCATGAAAAATAAAGGACAATATTTCACATTGGAACAGATGATCTTATTACTCATAGGAACTATCATAACTATATCAATTTATTTTTCATTGGTGACTGTTAATGAAAGTATAAAAGAACTGACGGAAGAAGATCAGATGTATGAAATAGGCAAATTGATTTCTTCCGAAATAAACCGGGCTTATCACTCTCCTGAAGAGATTACATTGACTTTTAACATTCCAAAAAAAATATCCGGAAAAGGCTACAGGATATATATAGAAAATGTGGGAGAAGAATATAATCTCACTATAAAACTTGGGAAGAACTCCGAGGAAAAGATAGTCATCATACCTCTAGACAGCGAATACCAAGCTTCGGGTATGCTCTTTAGCTCGGTCGGGGAAGTTAAAATAATGAAATTAAATGATAAAATATTAATAAAAGGTAGATTCTAATGGACTTCAAAAGACTAACAGAAGCCGCGGAAAAGTATGACAAGATTCAGAAGATTAAAGAAAAAGAAATAAGGATTACTGAAACAAAAGAATTTACAAAAATAAAAGAAATGAAACTTCCCAAGAAATTTAAAATCGGCACTGCCAGAGAGGAAATTTCAAAGTTATCTAGAATAATAAGGAAAGTCGGGTTGTTTTTATCGGTTAAAGAGAAGGAAAAGGAGGGAAAAAAGATAAAGGGGATGGAAATACCTGAAATAGAAATTGGTAGAACTGAGATTAAAAAAAAGGAATTTTTAGATATAACAAAAATAAACCTTTATTATTCTTTAACTCCTGTTAGCCCAAAGAAAGGGGAGGATGTATATGCTTACGCTCATATAAAATGGGACTCCAATAAAAATGTTTTGATTTATGAAGTTATAGAACCAAATCTTAGTAAGAAGGACAAAATAACCCTTGATAAATTAAAGAAAACTATGCAGGAAAGACTGGATATAGATTTCACCAAACTTAATATTAAGAGTGCTATGAAATATCTTGATGAGAAATTCAATGAAATTCTTGATTTCTTGGGAATTTACCCCACGCAAAAGGAAAAAAAAATTATCAAGTATTACGTCTACAGGGATTTTATAGGTCTTGGTAAAATAGAGCCACTCATGCACGACCCGTATATAGAAGATATTTCTTGTGATGGTCTAGGAATACCTTTGTATATTTATCATAGAAACCCATTCATAGGCTCTATAGAAACCAACGTATTATTTAAAGATGAAGATGAACTGGATACATTCATTATGAGACTTGCACAGAAATCAGAAAAATCAGTATCAATGGCGGATCCTCTTGTGGATGCAAGCCTGCCTGATGGAAGCAGATTACAGCTGACTTTCGGAACAGATATAGCCATGAAGGGCAGCAATTTTACAATAAGAAAATTTACAAAAGACCCGATAATTCCGCTGGACCTGTTAAGGTCAGGCTCTGTTGACAGCAAGATGTTGGCATATCTTTGGTTCTGTATAGAAAACGGAAAGAGTATGCTTATATCAGGAGGTACTGCAACGGGTAAGACCACTCTTTTGAATGTGTTGTCAATGTTTATCAAACCTAACATGAAGATAGTTTCAATAGAGGATACACCGGAACTAAGATTCTCCCACCCACACTGGGTCCCGGAGGTGGCCAGGCAGGCTATCTCTAAAATCGGTGGAAAAAAGACTGGACAGGTGGATATGTTTGATTTGTTAAGGGAAAGTTTGAGACAGAGGCCTGATTATATAATAGTGGGAGAAGTTAGGGGCAAGGAAGCCTACGTCCTTTTTCAGCAGATGGCTACGGGCCATCCCGGTCTTTCGACTATACATGCAGAAACCATAGACAAACTCACAGACAGGTTGAGAACGGAACCAATAAGTCTTCCTCCGAGTTTGATAGAAAATCTGGATATAATAATATTTCTATCGAGAATAAAAAGGGGGGACAAGTATGTGAGAAGAATAAGAGAAGTAATGGAAGTGGAAAAATATGATATTGAAAAAGAAAGTGTTGTGCCAAACATTGTCTTTGAATGGAATCCCGCGAAGGATTCTTTTGAATCTTCTGGAAGCATCATTCTGGAAAAAATATCTAAACAAACCGGGCAACACGAAGAAGAAATTAAAAGGGAGCTTAAAAGGCGTGCAATGGTTCTTGAATGGGGGAAAAAAATAGGCATAAAAGACTACAGAAATTTCGGTAAGTTAATAAGGATGTACTATGCAAACTCCGAAAACCTGTTAAATAAAATAAAGGGATGGTAATGAGTTTTGATTCTGATTTAATAGAGAATTATAAAAAATTTTCTTACAAATTTTTATCTCCAAAAATAGAAGAACACATGACTTACTTTGAAAGCATCGTGTTTGACCTTAAAAAAGCCGGGATGAAAATCAGCATTTTGGAATACATGTCAACAGCATTAATGACTTCTATATTGGTGTTTATGATTGAATTTCCATTGGTTTTTATAATAACACTTTTCATCCCAAATTTTTCTGTAATAATGGGATTTATATTTTCCTTCTCCGTATCCATAGTCTTCTCAGTTGGTATATTTTTCTTCTTTTATATGTATCCCTCTATATCATCATCCAGCAGAAAGAAAAATATAGATTTTTCTCTTCCGTTTGCGACTTTATATATGGCAACTGTGAGCGGTGGTAATGCCCCCCCGAAAACCATGTTCAAAATACTTTCAGAGTTCGCTGAATATGGAGAGATAACAAAGGAAGCAAAGGAAATCACAAGAAATGTTGAAATATTTGGAATGAGCATAAATGAAGCCATTAGGAGGGCTGCAGACAAATCTCCTTCAGAAGAATTCAAAGAATTATTATGGGGAATAGATACCACATTAACAAGTGGTGGAAACCTCTCAGAATATTTGCATGGAAAGGCGAGGATATTCATACAAAACTACAAAAGAATGATGCAGGAATATGCACAAAAAATTTCAATGATGTTGGAGATTTATGTGACGCTTATCGTTGTGGGTTCGATATTCTTTATTGTGGTATCTTCCATGATGAGTGCTTTTGGAGCTGGTATGATGAATACGATTGTAATAGCCCAGTTCTTTGTGATATTCTTGGGACTCCCCGTGATATCAATAATCTTTATAATAGTACTCAAATATATGGCTCCAAAGGTTGGTTAAATGAAGAAAATAAAAGACTGGGAAAAAATTGACTACATAAAATTTGTTCCGCCTATGATAGGCGTTCTTACAATAATGGTAGTGGCGGTAGTCTTCCTTGGGGACGTTGGGATACTGGGAGTCACTATTCTTTTTTCAATAATAATAAGTGCAATACCGTATTTTATTTTTTCGTATATCAGACACAGAGAAGTTTCCGCGATGGAGGAGCAACTTCCGAATTTTCTGAGAGACCTTGTGGAAGAGGCACGAAGCGGTATGACACTCTCAAAATCGATACAGATGTGCTCTAGAGTTGACTATGGGAGGCTTTCAAAAGAAGTAAAAAAAATGTATTATCAGCTTACGTGGGGTGTACCTTTGGAAGATGTTCTGATTATGTTCTCGAAGAGAATAAAGGAGAGTAAACTGATAAAAAGGTCCATAGATGTGTTGGTAGAGTCTCACAGAAGTGGCGGTGAAATCATCTCTACTATGGAAAGCGTGGCAATGGACAGTGCCCTTGTAAAAAGTGCTGAGAAGGAAAGAAAAAGCAACATGGCACATCACACTATGTCATTGTATCTTATATATTTCATGTTTATAGGCGTCTTGCTGGCACTTACAAATGTATTAACTTCCATGATGGGTACAATGGCCACTGGTTTTTCGGGAGAAGTATTGGGCGGAGGAATTGGAATTGAGATGGCAGGACCCTGTAGTGGCACCACGAAGGGAGTTACAGGTAGTATTTGTTCGTTTTTCTCCGGACCTTGTAAAATATTTGATTTTGGAACAGGAAGCGATTGTTATTACAAGTCCATGTTTCTTTACATGATACTGATTCAGGGCATGTGTTCCGGATTGGTTGCAGGTCAGGCCGGATCAGAATCCATATCTGAAGGATTCAAACACGGACTCATTATGATGGGAATGGGATTACCAATATTTTTGATAGCACTTAGATTAATAACTTAAGGTATTTTTATGAAAGGACAAAGTAGTATAGAATATATAGTAGCCATGGTTATTTTTGTAATTTTTACAATATACATATCATTCCAGGTAGCCAATAGTATACCTTACTATCATACAAACAGTTTAAATAACAGATTGCACAGCGATTGCTTCAGAATAACGGAAAATATGCTGAAAGACTCCAAATTGGAATACGGATTTGCAAAGGAACCTTATGACCTCAATTACACGAAACTATATGAATTTAATGAAACATGTAACGAAGATCCAACAGATTTTGAAAATGTTTACAAAAAAATTAAAGATAACATGACTTTAGAGATGGAGAGGGACTTCCAACTCAGAGTTTATGTTAACAATACGTTTAACTTTATCTGTGGAAGGAAATATATACCATCCCATCTGATTGTTGCAAGCATAGAAAGGTATGCGGTAACAAACGGTCAACCCACAAGTATCAAAATAAATGTATGGTGATTTTATGGAAAAGGGTATAGTTCATATGTTGGAAGCAATTTTGGTTTCGTTGACTTTTCTTATAATTGTTCCATTTCTCCTCTATCCAACTCTTACAAGAACTGACTGGAATTATGTCCAGATGTCTCTCAATGGTCAGGACCTTTTAGCTACTTTGGATAAGATATATGATTCATCTGGAACACCTGTAGAAAGCTTTCTCCAGAACATAATGAACAGAAATTCAAGTGATTTAGAGAATGAAATAACTGAAAATTTCACATGGCTGGAAAACAAGAAAATGAACTACGGAATAGAAACATTGGGAGTAATCAGGAATGAAATCAGGGTTGGATTTAACTGCACAGGAGCTGGTTGTACCGGGGGTGATGTAGAAGAAGAAATAATGTACCTGGAAAAGATACTCAGACCTGCCTACATAAACGGAAGGTATGTGTATTTTCGTGTCTTCCCGATTTCTTATGACAACATCGGCAGGCATAAAATGGATGTTTTGCTTATAAGAGGTGTAAATCAGAGAGATTATGTTCAGAACCTTATAGACAGCGGTGACGATGTAATAGATGACTTGAAGGTTCATTTAAATAGGGGCACTGGTATTATTGGTTTTTATAATATTACACCTGGAGATGTAGATGAGTTAGAAAAAGATTTTTTCGGACTGGAAATTGGAGCCAGTTCGGGAGACGGTGACCTCACATTTTTAAACATAAACAACGCTTCAAAGCCAAACTATGCCATACAGAAATATTTCTATGCTGTAGGAATGAATGAAAACTTCACTTACAAATGGGATGAACATGAAGAAACAGAAGTGACTCTTTGGGGAAACCCCTATAAGGTAAGAAGAAATGATACAGACCTGCCACCGGATGGAATCTTTGAAGCATTGGATTTAGATACAGACGGTGATGGTAGTTATGATTTGTTTGGAAAGGAAGAAAA
This sequence comes from Candidatus Aenigmatarchaeota archaeon, assembly GCA_023133195.1. Classification (GTDB taxonomy): domain Archaea; phylum Aenigmatarchaeota; class Aenigmatarchaeia; order PWEA01; family JAGHBM01; genus JAGLWW01. The sequence goes on along the minus strand of JAGLWW010000024.1, from coordinate 408 downwards.
CTATGATTTTTCTATAACCTCTCCCCCGGAAGCTGGAAGTCAGGTACATGATTTTGTAATAGAAAAAATAGACCCAAGGGGACGTTTCTTCATAATGAACTTCAATAAAGCAAATCAGTATATTTTTCATGAAGATCTTATAAAAACAAGCGGTCCTCAGAACAATCCCCCTGTTAAATCTGATAAAGATGAATCATATGATGTATTAAAGGATGCCGGTGGTAAATCTGCTCTTGTGGTAAACGGCACTGATAACACAAAATGGAGAACTGTGTGGGTATCCGGAGGAGAAGGTGATGACATATATGCCCTTGTGAAAAGCTCTATTATATGGGCTTCTGACAGAAGCTGGTGGAATGTTATGAGAAGTATTTCGGGTGAATATACAAAAATAAGTTACTTTGTATC
>JAGLWW010000023.1 GCA_023133195.1 Candidatus Aenigmatarchaeota archaeon | reverse complement strand
CTTGAGTGCAAATATCTCAGGGTTTGTGCTTCCAAACTTGAAGAGAGATGATTTTATGAAGAAAGAAGAGATGATTCAAAAAGCAGAAGATTTTATGTTAGGCTCGTTTCAATCGGAGAATATTCCGGTCGTGATAGCAAACGGGATGATAAGGCATCTTTTGCAGACCAGGAAGTATATTTTGGCTCTGACTGAAGGCAGCAAAAGGGACACGACTGCCCTGGAAATAGCAGCCCTTCTTCACGGCATAGAAAGGGCTTACAAGCGCGGAAGAAAATTTAAGGAGTTAAGGAATGAAAAACATGAAACAAGAAGCGCCATGATAACCCAGAATTTTATGAAAAAGAATAAATTTCCGCGCAAAGTCATAAAAAAGACTGTAGGCCTGATAGAGAAGCATGAAACGGCCCCCACTGCAGAGTCAAAAATACTCAGGGACGCTGATAACATTTCATTCCTGGAAAACACGCTGCCAATCTGGTTTGAGACCAGATTATGGATGGGAGAGGACAGAAAGGAAATAATAGAAGACTGCAAGAAAAGGGTTGATGAAAAGTTCAAGCAGATAAAATCCAAGAAAGGCAAGGAACTCGCAAAGAGGTTCCATAAAAAGTGGTGTCACTGGCTATCTCAAAAAGAACTGGTCTAAAAAATATTATAAATAAACAAAACTATTTTTATTTAGTGATTTAAGTGGATGTAAACATAGTTTTCATTCTAATAACAGCGACGATACTAATAGGATTTTTCTCAAATTATTTCTTCAAGAAGACAAGAGTACCGGACATAATATGGCTTATAATATTTGGAGCGCTTATAGGTCCCATATTTGGAATAATAGAACCGGATTTTTTCATGAACTATCTCTCGATTTTTGCCGCCGTCGCGCTTTTGATAATACTTTTTGAAGGAGGTTCCTCTATAAACATATACAATCTTATAAAGGAGTCTTTCAATGTCCTGTTTCTGACTATTGTTGGATTTATCCTGTCTCTTTTCGTTGTGGCATTCATAGCCGTTTCATTCTTTAACATACCTCCCCTGCTTGCCCTTCTGCTTGGGGCAATAGTCGGAGGGACGAGCTCGCCCATAGTTTTTCCTTTAATAGACAATTTACCAAACCTGAAGAAAGACGTGGGCCTTCTCCTTAAGATGGAATCCGTGATAACAGACCCTATGGCCATAATAGTCAGCTTGGTCCTGATTCAGACCATACTCATATCGCCCACGGGAAGCATCTTAATACAGGATATAATTACAAAGATGATGAGCCTGCTTTCAATATCACTTGTCCTTGGATTTTTAGGTGGAGTCGTTTGGGGAAGTGTGTGGCACAAATTCACGCATTACAAGTTCCATTATATGCTTACAATAGGTTTTTTGTTCCTTATTTATGTTGTAGTGGAATTATTCGGAGGCAGCGGAGCCATAGCAGCCTTCATGGTAGGCCTTGTTTTGGGCAACATGCCAAGCATAAAGAGGATGCTTAAAATTGAGCACACCCTCAGCGGCCTGACCAAGGAGACAAGGGACTTCAATTCTTACATAGCTTTCTTTGTCAGAACTTTCTTCTTTGCACTGATAGGCATGATTATACAATTGTCAAGACTTGACCTGATTTTATACGGCGTGCTTCTCTCACTGGCTCTCCTGGGAGTCAGGGCATTCATTATAAGGATATGCACATACAAGATGCAGATTTCGGACAAGCAGAGGAATATAATGAGCTTCATATACCCCAGAGGCCTGGCCGCAGCTGTTCTGGCATCCCTTCCATTCATAGAATACAAGATACCTGGAACCGAGGTATTCACAGAAATAATTTTCACGGTGATAGTGTCCACTGTGCTCATTTCTACTATCGGGGTCGGGGTGCTTGAAAAGAGGGGCAAAATCATGGCAGAGAAAACAGGCGCACAAAAACCAAATACACAACCAAAGCCGACAACTCTCGAAGCTCCAAAGGTAAAGAAAATCTAGATTCCAAATTGCTTCAGAAAAGACGAACCTCTTCTTCCCGGTTTCATCATCTTCATCATCTTCCTGCTCTGCTTATACATCTTCAAAAGCTCCCTTATCTCGGATTCATTGCACCCGGAACCATCGGCTATCCTCTTTATCCGTGAGCCCGTTATCAGGTCCGGATTCTTCTTCTCCTCCAGCGTCATGCTGTCTATAATGTAGCGGAACTTTTTCATCTTCTCCTCCTGGATATCCATGAAGTTTCCCGGAAGTTTCTTTCCCAGTTTGGAAAAGCCCGGTATCATCTTGGTTATTTGGGAAAGCGAGCCCATGCTCTGCATTTGTTCTATCTGCTCGTAGAACTCTTCAAGTGTGAACTTGCCTGAAACGATTTTTTCAGCGGTCTTTTCCGCCCCGACTTCCTTGGCCTTTTCCACCAATGTCTTCAAATCCCCGAAGCCTATGAGACGGGATATAAACCTCTCTGCATCAAATTTTTCCAGAGATTCTATCTTCTCCCCTGTCCCTATGAATTTTACCTGTGCTCCCGTGTATGCACAGGCACTCAGCGCACCACCTCCTTTGGCGGTGCCATCCATCTTTGTTATTATGACGCTTGTTATACCCACGGCCTCCTGAAAGCTCTTGCTCTGCTCCTCTGCCTTCTGACCCAAATCTGCCGATATTACCAAAACCCTTTCCTCCGGTTTCAAAATGTTGTTCAAATCCTCTATCTCCTTAATCATATTCGGATTGAGTGCATCCCTCCCAGAGGAATCGGCTATTATTACGTCATATTTTCCTGTTTTCTTCAAGACCTCCTCCATGACTTTTCTTGAATCCTTTTCTTTTGGGTTCCCGAAGACAGGCACCCCTATCTGTTCCCCCAACTGCACAAGCTGCTCGTAAGCAGCAGGCCTGTAGGTGTCGCAGGCTATTAAACAGGGCTTGAGACCTTTTTTCTTGTAGAATTTTGCAAGCTTTCCGCAGGTGGTGGTCTTTCCGGAGCCGAATAATCCCATAAGAAGAATTCTTGCGGGCTTTATCTCTATCTCCTGAGCTTTCCCTCCGAGAAAAGAAACAAGCTCATCGTAAACTATGTTTATTACGTGCTCCTTCTGCGTAAGCCCGGATGGAGGCTTCTCGTTGAAAGCGCGGTCCTTTATTTTTTTCGTCAGCTCAAAAACCAGTTTCACGTTTACGTCAGATTGAAGCAAAGCACGCTGAATATCCCTGCTCATATCTTCCAGGATTTCCTTGTCAACAAATCCCCGGCCTGCCAGTTTCCTTATGCTGTTTTTCAGGGCCGAACCCAGTTTCTCCAGTACCATTTAAACCACATATTCAACATTTACACTAAAACACTGTATTTATTAGATATTTAAGAATTAGGGTTTTATATAGCCAATATTATATCAGCAAATTTTATTATCTCTTTCCCGCTTAGTAATTTTCTTATTGTCATAAAAGGCATTTATAACTGAAATTATTTTCTTAGGAACGGATATAACAACGTGAACAAACTTGCCATGATGAATGAAATCACGAAAGGATTAAAGTCGATGTAAAACACAAGTATGACAAGCGGAAGGAATATTATTCTGGCGAGATTGTATGTTATCTCTCTCATTACTATGAACATAAAATACTGTTCCTTTCTTGCTATGTCGTAAGATGCGACTGACCACGGGACATGCAGTATCTTTTGTGTCATATTCTTGTAGGAATCAACTACTATTACCTTCAGCGGCGTGTTTACAAACAATCTTCCAATCCAGCCAAAGAAGTAAAGTATTGTCCCTAATTTTATTAGCTTTCGTTTGTCTCGGACCTTGTCAGTCGCCTTTCCGATAAAGTAATAGACTATTATAGAGAAAAGAAAGCTCAGTGTTATAAACAACCCGACAGTTTCTGTTTTCAACAACAGTATTATGAGAAAAACAGGCCACAATATTCTTCCTATTACAGATTCTATGGCATAACCCGTAAAGCTCATTGTGTTGCCTGTATGTATTTTGTTAAGCAGGTATTTCCTGACAAGATTAAAATTAACAGGAACTTCTTTGTGTTTTTCTTTCAGTAAAAATAACGGAATCGTCCCTAAAACAAGTAGCAAAGAACCTGTGAAAAACAAGATGCTATAGCCGATATTATATATCACCAGTCCTGCTATAAGAGGTGCTGTAGCCGTGGCAATAGTTGTAAAAATTCCTATTAATGATACTTCTTTCCCTTCCATTTTCTTGTTGGAATGTTCTATGTAATTCATGTGATATCCGTAATTGAACAGTATCATATTGCATGCAAGAAGAAACGGCAATATGAAAAAGAGCGATTCAAAGCTTTGAAGGAAATTCAACCCAAGATAATAACAAATAAGAAACGGTGCGGACAAAAACATCGAATATTTTATGCCGATTTTTGACACGACTTTGGCGCCTATGGTCGAGAAAAGAACGAAAAAAAGACTTACCAAAAAATAAAAAAACACTATACTTGTTATCGGATAGCTTAGAGAATACAAGTATATGGGAACAAATACTCCTATAAGAGATACGGCAAAATACATGATGAAAATGGACACGTATATGTGATTGATTTCTTTTTTCATGAAAAAATCATGCCTGATATGCATATGATGAAGCATATAGAATATTATGCCGCTTGAAATAAAAATTAAAAATTATTTATCCCTGCTATATCTAATCTTATTATGCGCGCTGTGGGGATAGACCTCGCCGGATTGGAGACAAATGAAACCGGGTTCTGTGTCCTTGATTTTGAGGGGGACAAGGACAAAATTGCTGTGAAACGTGTTCTTACAGACAGGGAAATCCTTAACGAGGTAGAGGAAGAAAACGAAAAAGAAAAGATTGATATAATAGCAATAGACGCTCCTTTTGACTGGCCAGAGCAGGGATACTTCCGGTCTTCCGATTTGTTGTTAAAGAACCGCGGCTTCGCTCCCTTATCTCCTGTTTTTCCCGGTATGAAACCTTTGACAAGAAGAGGCAAAATGCTTTCTGTTATCCTTAAAAAGCGCGGGTTCTCCGTGATAGAGGTTTCCTCCAAGGTTTCGGAAAAGATATTCGGGTTGGACAAGAAGAAGGCGGTAAACAAGGACGAGTATGACGCGCTGGTATGCGCTCTCACAGGGAAGTCCTATCTAAAGGAAAAGTATGAGGACCTGGACGGAATAATAATACCGAAATGAGAGATTTATGTCTTTCTTCTTTAGATATAACTTACCATGTTAACACTGGAAATTAAATCGCTTCTATTGTTGATGGCGGTTTTTTGGTTATGCTGTATGTCACGTTCACCACTCCCGGGACTTCTTCCGTTATCCTTTCAGCCATTATGTCTAAAGTATACCAAGAAAGTTCTGTTGGTCTTCCTGTCTTTGCATCCTTGCTATCCCAGCATCTTATCTGTATCTCCTGTCCGAAATCCCTTTTCCCCTCTCTCATTCCCGTGACCCTGTCTTCGTGCAGAATTGCCAAGTACTGGAACGCGCCTTTATCAGTTAGTTCTTCCTCGACTATCGTTGTGGCCTTCCTTACGGTCTCCACTCTTTCCGGAGTCACTTCACCTATTATCCTTGTTGCCAGAGCGGGTCCAGGGAAGGGTGGTTTGTTATATATTTCTATAGGAAGTTTTAAGGCTTCCCCGACTTTCCTTATCGCCGGTTTTCTGAGTTCAACCAAAGGCTCTATTACTTTGTACCCGTATTCCTTTTGCGTGTCAATCCCGAGCTGTTTAAGGACGTTGTGCTGTCTCTTGATGCCTGCGACTGTCTCTCGTACATCTGTCAAGTTCGTTCCTTGAAGAAGGTGTTTCGCACCGCTCTCTTTTACAAGCTTGCCGAAAATGTCCTTGTAAAACGTCTGGGTTATCGCCTCTCTCTTTTCTTCGGGGTCTTCCAAACCTTTCAGAGCACCGAAAAACTGGTCCTTTGCATAATATATCTTCACATTAACCCCTAGGTCATCAAATATTGAATATACTCCGTCTACTTCTCCCTCTCTCATGATTCCGTTTTCTACTATGTATGTAATGAGCCTGTCGCCCAGAGCACTATGACCCAGCATGGTAACAACAGCAGAATCAACTCCGCCTGACAAAGCATTAATTGCGTAACCGTTTCCCACAACAGAAGAAATATAACCGACTTTTTCTTCAATAAATTTTTCCGTGTCAAGTTCTTCCAGTGTTATTTCCTTGATTTCCATACAATCATTTACCCTGATTAACTATTTATAAAACCAAAGAATAATTGTTTTTATGAAGTGGGGAACTGTTTTTCTGGTTCTAACCCTGATTAAAAACGAGGTGGTAAGATGGATTTAAGCGGGAAGAATATTTTAATGGTAATAGCTCCGGAGAACTTCAGGGACGAGGAGCTTTTGGAGCCAAAGGAAGTTTTTGAAAACTCGGGGGCATCTGTTACACTGGCGTCCAAGGGAACAGATAGTGCAAAAGGAAGCTATGGTGCCGTAGTGACAGTGGACAAGGACATTTTAGAAGTAAATGTGAAAAATTATGACGCAGTTGTTTTCGTTGGGGGTTCTGGTTCGTCCGTTTATTTTGAAGACCAAACCGCGAAGAATATTGCAAGGGAGGCGTATGAAAGCGGGAAAATTGTGGGAGCGATATGCATAGCGCCTTCAATCCTGGCGAATGCCGGGCTTCTGGAAGGAAAGAGAGTAACTTCATTTTCCTCGGAAAAAGCTAATTTGGAATCTCACGGAGCAGAATACACCGGGGCAACCGTGGAACAGGATGGGAGTATAATAACAGGCAACGGACCTGAGGCAGCCACGGAGTTCGGTCAGAAGATATCAGAAGCACTCAAATGATAGGTTTTGGTATTCTGTGCCACATTTCGTCAGATAGGGTATCGTATATATTTTTTTCTGCATTTTCAGTTTTCTGAACCTTGGGTTTTGGCTCGAATGAATACCTAATAATAGAGGCTTTTTTAAATTTCCAGTAATGAGTTATCCAATTTCTTCCATTGTATAAAATAGTTTCCTCTCTTTCACTCTCAAGCATACCTTCTTCCTCTAGAATATAAAACAACTGCCTGTCCTCTGGGTCTAATGTATTATCTATAATGCGGTCATCATAGCCAAAAAGGTCAAGAACGAAATTAGCATCTCTGTAAGCGTTTTCACTGGAATAATCATTATCACCAATACGATTTTCTATTGCTTTTGAAAGCGTATTAAGGGTAATTATGTTCATATTTTCACCGTTTTAAATTAAAGGAAGTGTAGAAAAGTATTTAAGTTAATGATTTAGGTAGTTTTTCCTTTTGACATATCACTAAAATCTACATCGTAAGTATCACTCTTAACCATGTGCTTCTCTGTTATTTGAGCTTTAAGCCCTTTCCTTGATGACCATAAATCATCTGGTAAAGTGTCATATAAATTTTTTTCAGGTTTCTTTGGCATATTTCCCGAACCGCTTTTGTAATCTTTACTTGAGTAACGCAAAATTGTATCTCCTTTGATTATCCAGTAATGGGTTCTCCATGTTCTGCCGTCGTAAAGTGTATTTTCCTCCCTTTCTGTGACGAGCATACCTTCTTCTTCAAGAATATAGAACAACTGTCTGTCCTCTGGGTCTAATGTATTATCTATAATGCGGTCATCATAGCCAAAAAGGTCAAGAACGAATCCTGCATCCCTTCTGGCCTCCTCTATTCCCACACCAACACGATTTGCAATGGCTTTAGAAAGAATATCCAAATTGATTAACTTCGGACCAGGCCCTTTACCGGGAAAATAATCGCTTCTTATTCTCTTTTCAGGTTCAACTCTTCCATCAATTGGTTTACAGGGTTTTAAATCAGCAGAATGAGCATATTCCAAATTATCAGGAATATATGTATCCGATTTAAATTCATCTAATCTATCGTCCAGAGGTCTGTCTTTTTGCATTTTTCCGGTCCACACCCACAGCTTTTATTATAGAACATAATCAGCTTATAAAAATATGTGTGATTGAGGCAACTTTTTATATAAAGATATGACAAAAACTGAGCTTGGCTGTTCCAATTACCCCCACCTTGTATATATTATGGTAGCAAATCTTTAATAATCTAACCCTCATTTGAGTAATTTTTATATAAAATACCCGTTAGATAAGTATATGAAAAATATTTCTCTTGTAATCCTTATTTTTATCCTGATTCTGCCCTGTACAAGGGCTGATGAACTGGAAACGAACCCCCAGGAAATAGGGTATCTGGAGGCGGAAATTGATTTTGTCTCTTACATAGGCTCTTCCGGAAAACTAAACGAGCTCAACCACTCTTCCTATATAATACCTCAAAACTACTCCAATCTGAAGGTTTTGGGAGAAGGCGATTTCACATATTCCATAGGAAAAGACATATACGGAAATGACAAACTGGAGATTTTCTGGGAGAATTTCAGGTCACAACCCTATAATGTGAGCATGAAGGTAAAAAACTATGCTAAATTTGACGGACCGGTAAAAATAAAATTCCCGTATACGCCCCCTCAAGAAACTTTCGATTATTTAGCAGAGAGCCGTTACGTCGTTGTATCAGATGAAATAAGGGAAAAGGCAAGAGAAATAACCCAAGGCAGCGATGACTGCTTTGAGGCTGTGACAAAAATCTCAACATGGATATATTCCAATGTGGAATACGACCTTTCCTATTCTGATAAGGTGTTAACTTCAGATAAAGTCTATAAAATAAAAAGGGGCACTTGTGACGAATTTACCAATCTTTTCCTTGCAATGTGCAGAGCCGTTGGAATGCCTGCAAGATATGTGGCCGGCATAATATACAGCAAGGAAGGATGGGGTTACCATGCCTGGGCCGAGGTTTATCTGGACAAGTGGGTCCCTGTTGACCCGACCTGGAACGAAATAGGCTGGCTGGATGCAACACATATTGAATTTGGCAAATTTCCTGACGGAGGGAACGTTAAAGTAACGGCAAGCTACGTCTCCGAGGAGAAAGAAAAACTGCAGATAGAACAACCAAAACCTTCAGTAGAAATCATAACCACAGAACATATACAGGAAGTTTTTTCAACGGAATTCGAGACTTATCCCAATTCTATAGGAATAGGGGAGTCCTCCGTACTTACAATAAAAACCACCACTTCA
>JAGLWW010000022.1 GCA_023133195.1 Candidatus Aenigmatarchaeota archaeon | reverse complement strand
ATGGCTGCCAAGGCGCACGGAATTCCAACAGTTTTGATAGCACAAGAAGGCAGAGATAAATTATACAAAAGAAACAAACACCTATACGATGAAATCATAACCTTGAAAAATTTCAAAAACACGTTGAATCCAGAGGTACAAAGAAAACTTAGAAAGAAAAAGTGTGTTTTGGTTCCTAATCGATCGTTCTCTGTTTATGTAGGTTATGAAGGAATTGAGAACGATTTTATGGTGCCAATTTATGGAAACAGATATATTTTACGTGCAGAAGATAGAACAGATGAAATGGGTCAGTATTATATCTTGGAAAAATCTGGAGTAAGAATACCCAAAAAATTTGAAAAACCAGAAAATATAGACAGACTTTCTATTGTTAAGGTTCAACAGGCTGGAAACGAACTGGAGAGAGCCTTCTTTTTTGCTAAGGATTATGAAGACTACAAAAAGGAGGCTGAAGAGCGCCTGAAAAAAGAAATTATAAATGAAGAAGACCTAAAAAATGCAAGAATAGAGGAATGTGTTTTGGGTGCAAGATTCAATGCAAATTTTCATTTCTATGGTCTTAATGATGTTTTCGGAGACTTCGATTTTGTAGGTACAAGTGACAGGGAGCAGGTAAACCTTCAGGGATTTTTAAATCTTCCAGCAAAAGACCAACTGAAAATTGTTGACGTTCCGGTGTTAAATGAAGAAATTGGACACAAAGGAAAGACGGTAAGAGAATCTAAACAGCCTCTATTCTACGATGCCGCAGAAAAACTATACTACTCCGAAATTTTGAAAAAAGAGTATCCACCAGGGCACATCGGTCCAATTGGAATTCAAGGTGCTATACAATATTCCCCCGAGAAACTCGCTGAAAATAAAAAAGAGCTTGAGTTTGTTGTATTTGATTTAAGCCCAAGAATTCCCGGAGACCCTGCAATAGGTCCAACATCCCCTGAAATGAGAAATTTGAGTTTAAAGTACGGTAGAAAGATAGAAGATCCTCTTGATTTGGTTGTCATGGAACTGGAATATGCAGCAAAAAACAATAGACTTGCAGAAATTGTGACTTAAGTTTAAATTTTTAACCTTTTTTCGGGTCAAGCATAAATAATTTACCTACCAAATACTATCATGTTGGGACTTGAAAACACGAGTGAAAAAGCATATGAAATTCTAAGAGATTATGATTTTGATAATTTAGTTATAGCTACTATTTGCAGTCATACTGATTTGCAGTTAAATTACGGTGCCAAACAAGAAGGTTTTAAAACTTTAGGTATTGTTATTAGAGACGATCCGGATAAAAAGAAAAAATTCTATCAACAGGCTTTCCCAAAAGCAATACCAGAATATTTTATTGAGGTTGATTCCTACAAAGATATTTTAAAACCAGGTATACAGGAAGAACTCATAGAAAAAAATACAATAATAGTTCCACACGGTTCTTTTGTGGAGTATGTGGGAGCAGATGATATTATAAAAGATGTTTATTTTCCAGTGTTCGGCAACAAAAGGGCTCTACCCTGGGAATCCAACAGAAAAAAGGAGAGAATTTGGTTAGAGGGCGCCGGACTAAGCATGCCAAAGAAAATAAAAAAACCGGAGGAAATAGACGGACCTGCCATGATAAAGAGACATGGTGCCAAGGGAGGAAAAGATTTCTTTGTTGTAAAAAGCCCTGAAGAGTTTTTTGAAAGAATGAAAAATAAAAAATACAAACTAAAGGATTTAGATATACAGGAATTTGTCATGGGAACCCGTTATTACCCCCATTTCTTCTATTCACCCATCCAGAAGAATTCACCAACAGAGATTAAAGGTTATGAATCAGGCAAAGGTATTTTACAGTTAATGTCAATGGACAGGCGTGATGAGACGACTATTGACGAAGTACAGAGATTAGGTTCAATTAGAGAATTAGAAGAGTATGGAATTCATCCGACCTTTGTCGTTACTGGTAATATACCAATAGTGATGAGAGAATCCTTGTTACCAAAGCTTTTCTGTATGGCAAATGCTGTTATAGAAAAGGCCGATGTATTGTTTGGTGGTATACCCGGTCCTTTATGTCTGGAGACAGTTGTGGACGAAAACCTTAATTTCAGAACCTTTGAGATATCGGCAAGAATTGTTGCAGGTACCAACCCATTTGTTCCAGGTTCTCCATACTCGGTATATATTGATAAAGATCTTTCAACAGGGCGCAGAATTGCTCAGGAAATAAAATTTGCCAATAATTCGTATCAGGAAGAAAAAGATTTCAATATATGGAAGGAAATAATTTCCTAGCCTGAGTTTTTCTACTATAAATATTTTTTCATCTTTAATTATGATGGCATGACTTGATGAGATAACATAAGGGGTGTTTTTTTGGCTTTTAAGAAATTAGGAAAAGGTATGTTAAATGCTTATAACAAGATAACCGATTACAATGTAAAAATAGCAAATTTAATTAACTCGAAGGAAAATCAGGATGGTTTACCAAGAAGATTTTACATACCATTGAAACAAGCTAAATCTTTAAAACCCGAACTGAGGGCGAAAGGAAAGTTATTAGAGTTGCCTTATGGTGAGAATCCAGGTCAAGATGCAATTCCATACGAAGTGACTGGATATATGATGGGCATTCTTGACTGGAAACAATTTGGTGGAAGCGAACCTTCTTTCAACAAGCTCAGGGAGTGTGCAAAAGTTCACAAACTTCTACAGGGTTTTGATGCCATACCTACGGCAATAACAGGTAAGCATGGTATAATAAGCGGTTTAGGGTCTTCGGATGAGGGAATAGAAAAGGCTTATCAACTGGCCCACAAATGTGACCCCGAAGCGGACTTGGGCAACGAAACCATGCTCAACAGGCAATGTACAGTTAATGCTGCCAAGTTGATTGGCTTGGATTTAAAGAGCAAATGGAAGAGAAAAGAAGACACAGTTTTTACTGAGGGTATAGGTGCTGATTCATATGAAGAGGATGCCATTGAGACCGCTGTAGATATACTCAAGGAAAAACAAAAAAAGAAGGCGACAATTTTTCAGACAGGTCCCTATAGTAAATTTCCCTATGATTTCAGAGTTGATGATGGAATGTTTCTTTGCCAAAAAGTTACTGATTATAGCAAACCTATATCAAGAAAAGGCAAGTGGGTAACCAGAAGAAAAGGTAACGAGGAGATAGAAGATCAGATGTATTACCTTATGGAGACTGTCTGGAGAACGCCATCAAACGGAGTGAATGTTGGAACAGCAAAGACAGAAGACGGGAAATTAAGAGAGATGAGGACACTTGGCATCGGAACATCCACCAAGAGAAGCAGGGCAATGTGGATGGCTCTTGAAAACTATAAGAAATTCAACTGGAAAAAGAAAGATGCCATAATAGTTTCTGATGGATTTTTCCCCGATGAAGACAATATAGAATTTGCAGGAGAATATGAAATAGAATATATAATAGTTCCAGAGGGTGGAAGAAAGAAGAATGAAGTAATAAAAAGGGCAGATGACCAAGGTATTGCAATGTACTTCATTGATTCCTCAGAAAGATTTTTCTCTCATTAGCTTTTTCTCAAGTTCTTTCCTTTTAGAAGCAGCTCGTCAAAAGTTGGTTTATCTTCCTTGTAGAAGATTCCAATAGGGATTTTTCCTTCAAGAGTGTAGTTCCATTCTCCGGCCCTTTCCCAGGCCTTGTTTATGTCAGAGGAATCATGATTCTCCATTACATATGCATTTTTTCTGATGTAATCAGTTGCATTGAAAAAGCTGATACAAGGTTCCACCACATCTATAACTGCGAAGCCCTTATGTGCGATACCCTGTCTTATCATCTCCTTCATATGATTCAAATCGAAAGAAGACGTCCTTGCTACAAAAGTTGCTCCTGAACCGAGCATTAACTTTATAGGATTTAACTGGTATTCAGGATTGCCATAAGGAGTTGACTTTGTTTTCTGGCCCTGCGGTGTTGTTGGCGAGAACTGTCCTGTGGTCAGGCCGTAAATCCTGTTGTTGTGTATAATCATTGTTATGTCTATGTTTCTTTTTGCTGCGAAAACTATATGGGCTACACCCTCGCCGTAACCGTCACCATCACCTGCGAAACCGATTACAGTTAAATCAGGATTCGCGATTTTCATCCCGCTTATGGTGGGCGGGACTCTTCCGTGGATTGAGTAGAAACTGTTTACGTTTATGTAGTCAACAATCTTTGCATGGCAACCGATGCCTGATGCAATTGCAAAATCTTCCGGTCTTTCCCCCTTTTCAATGAGTTCCTGTATCACGGCTTTGGCCGCGGCAAGTATACTAAAATGTCCGCACCTGGGACACCACGTGTTTTTTACTCCGGTTTCCAGATTCATAAAATCTCCTCTAGTTTTTTCTTTAGTTCCTCAGGTGTAAACGGACGTCCATCATACTTAAGAATTTTTTCCTTTATACCAAGAATGTCTGCCAGCTGGCCTGTAGCGTTAACTTCCACAGCTATGACCCTTCCTTTCAGATGTTTTTCTAATTCCCACATTGGCATTGGTTCAAGGTAAAGCAGCTGCACGACTTTCAAACCAAGCTCCTTTGCAGCTTCTATGCATGCTCCTTTTGTGGAGCCCCATGTTAAGAGCGTAACTTTAGAATCAGGATTTCCGTAAACCTTTACAGTTTCTTCTCCCTTTAATTCCTCTCTAAGCACTTCCATTTTCCTCAGTCTTTTCTCCTGCATTTTGTTTATCATGTCTGTTTCCTCTTCTACAGTCAAACCTTTTTCATCATGTTCGTAACTGCTTCCTTTGCAAGTATAAACGTCTCCTGGAAATGCCATGGGTGAGATTCCGTCTTCCGTGAGTTTGTAACGCCCGTACTCCCCCTTTCCGTCCCAGAGTTTAGGCTCTTCCGGTTTGACTTCACCAAGTTCTGCGGAAAAAGTGCTTTCACTTATATGTTTGTCCACCAGAACGAATCCTGGTATCTGGTATTTCCATGCCAAGTTCATTGTCTTTCCTGTAAGCAGGTAAGATTCTTCTGCATCACCTGGAGCTATAACAACCCTTGTCACGTCACCGTGACCAGCATTAAGTACAAATTTCAAATCTGCCTGCATCGTGTAAGTAGGAACGCCTGTGCTTGGTCCCGCACGCTGGCTGACAACAAACAAGACAGGAGTCTCGCTCTGGGCACACAAACTTACTGTCTCTGTCATAAGTGCGAAACCTCCACCTGAGGTGCCGACCATGGTTCTCACACCTGCGAAGCAGGAACCCACTGCCATGTTGGCCACGGCAATTTCATTCTCTTCCTGGACCGTAACCACTCCAAGCTTTTCTCCATACTTGGCCAGATAATGTAAAATAGAAGAAGCAGGAGTCATTGGATATGCAATATAAAGCTTCATTCCCGCAGCAGCTGCTCCAAGAGATATTGCCTCATTACCAGTCATTACTTCCCTTGGTTCGCCTATCTTCTTGAAGTCATGTTTTTTCTCCACGGAATCATAACCGAATTTCAATGCTTCCATGTTTTCATCCAGAAGCTTGTGAAACGAATTCTTGATAATACTCTCTGCGATTTTTAAGTCTACACCAGTATATTTGCATATGGCTCCGATGAAAATAGAGTTCCTTAAAAGTGCACTGCCCTTTCCCTTTGCCCATGACTGTGCGGGGATTCCCGTTCCATCAGTCTTCACCTTATCCGAGTCATATATGGTTTCCTTGGTTCTCCATTTGTGCTTTTCAATCGTGTCTTGGTTGAATGCGACCAAAAGGTCAACATGGTCGTTATGGCTATGCACCTTTTCATCTGATACCCTCACGATAGAAAAGTTATGCCCGCCTTTTACAAGCGACTGATAATCGTCATAAATAAAGACGTGGTAGCCAATTTCATTGAAAATCTTTGCAATTATTACTCCGGCCTGTTTTATGCCGTCACCGGCCTGTCCACCAACAAGAATTGACACGTCCACTTATCACACCTTCCAACTTTTAATACTTTTTAAAACTTATAATGTTTTATTGTTTTCTATATAAATGTTTTAATATCTTTTAAATGTAAAATTAATGTATGAACGAGAAGAATGCGCATTACGTCGCGGTTACGGGAATCATTGTCAAAGATGGCAAATTTCTTCTTACAAAAAGGTCTCCAAAAGAAAAAGCGTTCCCTAACATGTGGACGGTTCCGGGCGGTAAACTTGAGATTAACGATTATGCCAAAAAACAAAAAGATACCTCAGATGCCTGGTACAATATTCTCGAAAACCTGTTAATGAGAGAAGTAAAAGAAGAAACAGGCCTTGACATAAAAAATATAAGATACTTGACTAGCCTTACCTTCGTGAGACCGGACGGGATTCCTGTTGTTATAATAAGCCTTTTCGCAGACCATCATGACGGAGAAGTTATTTTAAATGAAGAATCAGTGGATCACGCCTGGGTCACTCTGGAAGAGGCCAAGAGCTACGATTTGATAGATGGAATTTATGATGAACTTGTGATGTTAGATGGAGTTTTTAAAGGCGAACAGCAGCCGGGCGAATGGAAGAAAAATAAATGAAATCTATTTTTGTGATTTATATGAAAATACTGTTTGCATGGGATTTCCACGGTGTACTGGAAAAGGGAAATGAATATGCCGTAAAGGAGACATGCAACAGGATATTGGAAGAGTTTGGCAAGACAAGAAGAATTACTCTTAAAGAAACTCTGGACTGGTATGGGATTAGCTGGTACCAATATTACAAGAAACTTTGTCCCGAATCATCAGATGAAGAAATCAGGGAAATGGTTGAAAAAGATTTAGAAATCGGCATGGTTGCTACAGAAAAATTTATGAAACCCATGGATTATGCCGTGGAAGTACTGAATGAAATAAAACAAGGCGGAAACTCAAACATGATAATATCCAATTCCAGGCCGGAAAACATTAAGGATTTTTTGAGAGCAATCGGAATTTCAACACTTGTTGACGATTATATCGGAGTGTCAAAAGAAAAGGAATTTGGAAATCTTTGCATAGCAATGCATAAAGGTCACGTCTTGCGTGATTATGCAAAAAAGCATGGCTTCTCGAAAATAGTCATGATAGGAGACAAAGAGACGGACGTGGAGGCAGGAAAGATTGCCGGCGCAACGACATTCAGGTTCGTGAACAAAGATTTATTACTGGGCGAGGAAATAATTCATAAGATTAGAAAAGAGTCCAGGGCCGATTACGTGATAACGGATTTGAGAAAAGTCTTGGACATTTTAAATGGGCCCATGGTCTAGTGGAAGGACGCTACCTTGGCAAGCACCCTTTTAGAAAAAGCGTGCACGGAAAAGATGTGCCCTAACTGGTAGAGATCCCGGGTTCGAGTCCCGGTGGGTCCACCAAAAACTTTTATTCTTTAAAATTCAATATTTTAATGCCCAATGATGAATCCGTACGGGCGGACTGAGGGCTATAAATCTTGTTTTATTGGTTTTCAGTAACGCAAAAGATTTTTGTTTCTATTATAACTATATTTAAAATATTTATATAACATATAAAAATAGTATAGTATTTATTAGATAATTATATAGTAACTATACTATAACATAGTTAACTTTATATTATAAAGATATGATAACAATAGATGTAAAGCAGGTTTTTTAATGAAGAAAGACATCCCCGATGACTTAGAGAGCAGAATTATTAAAGAACTGAAGAATGGGCTGATGTCTGTTTCTACTTTAGCTGATAGGTTGGGTGTTAGACGGGACTTTCTCGCAGGTTATTTGGAGTGTTTGCGCCATCAGGGCAAACTAGAAAAATTGGAGGTTGGCAAGGCATATGTATATAGAATTAAATAACAACTGGGCAAAGAGCACAGGAATGATAGCTCTGGGATTAGTCCTTCTGCTATTGAGTATACTGGCCTCTGCCAACTTGGATGGCGTAACTCTTAACACTCCACCCAACGATGAGAATATTTCAGGTATTTACACTTTGAATGCCACAACAAACGGCTGGGCTAATACTGTGATATTTTACTGGTCCAATGACAGTGGAACAACATGGTATTCTATACATACAGAACTCAATAGCACGCCACAGCAATCAGAGTTTACCTATTCTTGGGACAGTACGGGAATACAAGACGATACGGGCCTCTACTTCAATGCAACTGCAAACAACGGGACTACGTTCGTAAGTGACGCGAACACGGGAATAACTGTGGACAATACCGCTCCTGTAATAACAATAAACGAGCCTCAAAACAATTCCGGAGTACGAACTTCAATAGTAACTTTAAACGTAACGCTGACTGAGAGCAATCCCAGTGTGACATGGTGGGAGTTGGATTCGAATGGAACTAATATTACCGGATGTGTAGGATGTACGGATTTTGTGAACACGACTGGTTCTTTGGGGGATGGAGAACACAATATAACCGTATGGTCCAATGATACACTCGGTAATGAAAATTCTGCCATAGTGTTATTCCTTGTCGGAACAACTCCTGTGACAGTCAATGTCAAAGATGCAGAAAACGGTTCTGACTTACAGGGAGCTCTTGTAAACTTTACAAATTCATCATACAGTGTAACAAACACCACAGATTCAGACGGCAACACGACAATAGGCGTGGATGTCAGCAGGCTTTATGACATAACAGTCTCTAAAAGCGGTTACTCTTCCAACTCTTCCTTAACTAATCAGAACTTTAGTTCTGTCAGTGAAGTATCTCTGACACTGAATGGTAACTCGACGCTCCAGGGATATGTAAGGGAAATCGGTTCAGACAACCCACTGGTGGCAACAGTATCAGTTTACGACAACAGTACGGACACGTTAGTTTACCAAATTCAGTCCCTTCCCAGTGGCTATTATTCTCTTAACATGCCGGGTGATTTTTCCTATTATGTAAACTTCACAAGTTCTGGTTACGCTTCGCAAGTCAGCGGAAATTACACAGGAAGCATGGAACTAAATGTAAGTTTATATCAGGCAGGATACGGTTCCTTTACATTCTTTGTAAAGGACAAATGGAATGAAAGACCAATTCCGAATGCAAACGTTACCGTGGAATGGAGTGTAAACGAGAGCGGTATTACGGATTCATCCGGAATGGTTTTAATACAGGTTCCTGCCGGAGGTTCTTTTTCTATACACGCGTCAGCAAACGGATACCTTGATAACAACACATTGACCGGGTTAACTGTGACGGAAGGAATGAACACAAATATTGACATCATTATGTTCGGTGACAGCAAGATATATGGTTACGTGAAAGATAGTGAAAACTCACAGGGAGTCT
>JAGLWW010000021.1 GCA_023133195.1 Candidatus Aenigmatarchaeota archaeon | reverse complement strand
GTAGAGTTTTTCTTCCGGAGAAAGCCAGCTCTTTATGTCTGCATTTTTCACGCCCTCTCCTGTGACCTTGTACTTAATCCACTTGTGGTAAATCTCTGCATCGCTGAAGACTATTGACTTGAAAGAACCGTGTTCCGGGCAGTTCTTGGTTATCCATACCTTTCCGTCCTCTTCTATGAGTTCTGCCGGTATTTTGTTTATCTTCCCTTCCTTAAGGCATTCAGGACAGACGCTTTCGGTCTTTTCCAATATCTCCACTCAAATCCCCCACTATATATAACTTTTAAAACTTTTTAAAACTTATAATATTTAAATTAAAAGACTATATAAACTTAACTATGAACCGAATTCATATGTTTAATTCAATCATATTTTCACCGGTGGCCGTTGCCGTTTATGTGACTGTTATTTTCTCGGTATTCTCCCCGATAGGACTGGGTTCAATGGACACAATTACAAGCATAATTTTTGGTGTAATGTTTTTATCATTTTTTCCGATTATAGCAATCTGTCTAGACTCTGAGAATTTAAAAGACTGGGACATTTCTGAAAAAGAAAAGAGAATCAAACCATATGCCATTTCAATAATTAGTTATATATCCGCTTCTGTAATTTTTTGGTTTTCCGGTAATTATGTTATGTTTTTGATTTCAATTTCCTACGTAACAGTTGCTTCTACTATGTTTTTGATAAATCCATTCTGGAAAATCAGTGCACATACGTCAGGAATTGCCGGTCCTGTGACATCACTGGTTTATGTTTTTGGACTGGGTATTGCACCCCTGTACTTGCTTTTGTTGCCGGTTGCATATTCAAGATACAAGTTAAACTCGCATGACTTACTTCAATTATTGGCAGGGGCGCTTTTGGGAATATTTATAGCATATTTTACATATTTTATTTTGTGGTAGGTGTTAAGAATGGACACGGAGAAAGAGATATATTCATTGTTTTCCAATGTGGCTTCCTCTCTTGGTTACTCGGAGGTTCACGGAAGAATTATAGCGGCCTTGCTTGTTTCCAGAAGGTTGGTTTCACTTGACGAGCTTAGAAAGAGGATAGGTTATTCCGCTTCTTCCGTTTCACTCAGCTTGGATTTTCTTGAGATGCTGGGTGTAATAAGGAGAGTAAAGAAGCCCACAGACAAGAAACTTTACATAGAGCTGCAGGGAGACCTATTGGATTGTCTCAAAAAGGCAGTTCTTTTCAAGGCACAAAAATCTGTGGAATCTACTCTTCAGGAGTTTGCGAAGTACAAGAAAAACGGGGAAGCAAAGGATGCAATCAGGATACTTGAAAAGGAGATAAAGAGACTGGAAAGATATATAAATTTGCTATCTAAAGTTAAACTACCATGAGCTTTTCGTGAGGCTACCGCCTTCAGTCCTGACGGACAAAAGCTCAAGCAAAAACATGAAAGACTGAAGTGCACTTTGTGTGCTTCCTTACGATTGAAATCTTCGATTTCAATGGGGCTGTAGTCTAACCTGGCAGGACAGTTGGCTCCAGACAAAACTGGAGCGTTGAGAAATCGCTCGCGATTTTGGTGAAAGAAGATACCAGCAGATCAGAGTTCAAAAAGACCCTTTTTCAGAAAAAGTGTCTTTACTCCCAAAAACTTGCGAACCTTCGGCTCGCCAAAGGTTACAATTGGGATAATGAAAGTCTCTGCGGCCCCACCACAGATCCTTTTCTTTTTTAAAAAAAGAAAAGTTCCTGTAATTTGGAATGAAAATTCCAAACTTGGAACAACGTTCCAAGACCCCAAAAGAAAAACGTGCGAAACTTCGTTTCGCCAAAAACAAAAGGTGATGGTGTTATGGAAATAAAGGAAATAGATGTTGAAATTCCGGAAGGATGCAACGTCATCATAGGCCAGTCACATTTCATAAAGACAGTCGAGGACATCCATGAGGCAATTGTAGAGACCGTTCCGGGAGCAAAATTTGGTCTTGCCTTCTGCGAGGCCTCCGGTCCGTGCCTTGTAAGAAGGACGGGAACAGACAAGGGTTTGGAAGAAAAAGCGGTGAAGAAAGCTTTGGAGATAGGCGCAGGTCACTCCTTCGTGATATATATGAAGGACATGTTCCCTGTTAACGTGCTGAACAAGATAAAGAATGTGTCCGAAGTCTGCAATATATTCTGCGCTACTGCAAATACATTACAGGTAATAGTTGCAGAGACAGACAAAGGCCGCGGAATACTTGGCGTGATAGACGGCGGAAAACCCAAAGGTGTTGAAGGGGAAAAGGACATAGCCTTCAGGAAAGACTTTCTGAGAAAACTTGGTTACAAGGTGAAGTGAACGGCTAAAGCTCTTTTGGTAATAGATGTGCAGGAGTATTTTTTGGACGAAAACGCAAAAAATATTCCTAAAAAGATTGTAGAATACATAAAGGAAAACAGGGACAAATTCGACCTTATTATTTTCCAAAAATTCATAAACAACGAGAATACGCCTTTCTACAAATTTGGTTGGAAAAGAATGATGGGTCCGCCTGAGACAGATTTTTCTCCAGAGATGGATAAGGTAGAACACACGTTATTTGTCAGGTCAACCCGTTCCTGCCTCATGGACGAGAAATTCAAAAAACTTCTGGAAGAAAACAAAGTGGATGAAATTTTCCTTTGTGGTCTCAATACAGACGAGGCTGTAATTTCAACGGCTTTCGATGCATACGATTTAGGCTACAGAATAAATATAATAGAAAGTTTATGTGCAACATATAATGGAAAAGATTCTCATGATGCTGCAATGAAACTGCTAAAAGAACAATTCGAGGTAATCTGAAATGGAGGTTAATGAAGCAGTCCTGAAAGCGAAAAATGCCTTTCCAATCTGGAGCAGTTTATCGGTCGAGGAAAGGATAGAATACATGAAAAAGCTCTCCGAGCTTTTGGAAAAAGAAAAGGCAGATATCACAGAAATTATAATGAAGGAAGTTGGTAAGCCGGAAATTGAGGCAGAAACAGAAGTTATCGATGCTCAGGCCTCTATAAACCACTATTCAAATGAAATTCTAAAAGTTGACACAAAGAAAATGGAATTTGACGAGGAGGCATTCCCAGATACGGAAGGCTATGTTGAATTCGTCCCTTTTGGTGTCATAGGGCTAATAACTCCGTGGAACTATCCCCTAAGCCTTCCCATATGGACTATTGTGCCTGCTCTTTTGGCTGGGAATACAATTATATTCAAACCTTCAGAATACTCCACTGAAGCAGATAAAAAAATAAATGAATTATTGAACAAAGTCCTCCCGGATGGGGTTTTTAATACAGTTTTGGGAGGTGACGAACTTGGCAAAGAGTTGGTTAAATCTGAAATTGATAAATTATTTTTCACAGGGAGCGTGAAAGCAGGAAAAGACATAATGAAAAACATCGGAATAAAGCCGGTTTCTTTGGAGCTTGGAGGTAAGGACGCCTTTATAGTATGTGAGGATGCTGATATAGATTTGACAGTTAAGGGGTTGCTATGGGGGGCGACGGGAAACTGCGGTCAGGTCTGTGTGGCAGCGGAAAGAGTTTATGTTAACAAAAAAATTGCTGAAAAATTTGTCAAAAATCTCGTGAAGGAGGCAAAGGGACTTAAGAAAGGAAAGGATATTGGAGATATGATTAATGAAGTTCAAATCAAAAAGGTAGAGAGTCATATAAAGGATGCTGTTTCAAAAGGTGCAAAAATTCTATGCGGCGGAAAGGGTGAAGGGTTATTCTTTGAGCCAACTGTTCTTACAAATGTTAGCAAAGAAATGAAAATAATGACTGAAGAAACCTTTGGACCAGTTATTCCGGTAATTGTAGTGGAAAGTGATGAAGAAGCCATCAGCTTTGCCAATAACAGCAAGTTTGGCCTTGGTGCAACAATATGGAGCAAGGACATAGAAAGAGGAAGAAAAATCGGAAAGAAACTTAATGTTGGAATGATTTGGATAAACGATATAAATCTGCCCTTTGAAGGAGGAGATTATTGGGGCGGGACAAAGGAAAGTGGTCTTGTAAGCTCTGAAAGCAAGGTCATGCAGTGTTTAAAAAAGAAGTCTTTTATAATCTATAAAGGAAAAGAAAAAAGAGGTTGGTGGTATCCATATGGAATGCCTGTTTTGCAAGATGATAAACGGAGAGATAATGACGGACAAGGTCTATGAAGACGGGGATACGCTGGCCTTTCTGGATGCGAATCCGAGTGCCCCTGGCCACACTCTTGTAGTTCCGAAGGTTCACAAATCCAACATACTTGAGCTTAGCGAATACGAGTTAAACAACCTGTTCAAGACCGTGCAGAAAGTCACTGAGATGATAAACAAGAACCTTAAGCCTGAAGGCTTCAACATAGGGATAAACCACGGCCAGATTGCAGGGTCAAGAGTTCCCCATTTGCAGGTCCACATAATACCAAGGTTCAAGGACGACAAGGGCGGGATGATACAGATGGTTGTCAGCAACAAGCCAAAAGAAGACAACGCCACAATTGCTTCAAGGATAATGGCAGGAGAAGAACTGCCTGACTACATAAAAAGACAAATAAAAGATTATCATCAGGAAGAGAAAAAAGAAGAAGCAAAAGAGTCAGAAAAAGAAAAACGAAGTGAAGAAGAAAAGGAACTGGAAGAAAGGGAAGCAGAGCTTTTTCCTCCAAGGAAAAACGAAGTAAATAGCAGGGAATTTAAGAAAAAAATTGAGGAAAAGGAAGAAGAAGAGGAAGAAGATATATACGATAAAATGCTTAAAAGGATGAGGATACCAAATTAAAGATGATTTGACTCATGCGCTGATGGTCCAATGGCTAAGACCCGAGCCTTCCAAGCTCGTGATCCGGGTTCGAAAGCAGACCCTTTTCTTTTTACAAAAAAGAAAAGTTCCTGCAACCCCAAAAGAAAAATTTGGAAATCAAGTTTCCCATTCTATTGGGGCGGGAATCCCGGTCGGCGCACCAATTCTTTTATTATAAGTTAATCGTTCCACTTATGTCTCGGGTTTCTGGGCATTATAATCCATGCCAACAGATAAAGCAAGATACCCGAACCCCAGGCAAGGCACAACAAAACCCAGAGTATCCTGATTATAGTCGGGTCTTTGTTGAAATATTCTCCTATTCCTCCGCAGACACCGCCAAGAATCCTGTTCTTCCCGGACCTGTACAAATTTTTTGTTTTTGCCATTCAAACACACCAATGACATTTAAAATGTTTTTTAATGAATATAAAGACGTAACCAAGAACAACAAACAAGAGGAATATGACAAACAAATTTGCATAAAGGAAACCTGATAGAAATTCAAGAAAACTGCTTCCGGCAAATTTATTGAATAAATTAATTACCCATATTAAAATAAAGAAAAAGATAACAATACCCACACTTGTAAAAATAGGCGATATAGTCCAATAAATTTTTGGACATCTCTTTGAAAAATAATCCTTGTAACCAAAGAATATAAAAATTACAAAGAACCAATGCAGATTTCTCAGAAGAAAATTAGAAAACGATGAAATAAAACTGCTTCCCAAAGGCAAGTTAAACAAATTAAGTAGCCATATACCGAATCCTATAAATACAATCCCGAAAATGCTTCCAATCAGGGGGCCCACAATACCAAAAGTCAGGAACCACCAGTCACAGGATTTCTTTTCCCATTCTTTGGTCTTGTGTTCCATATGTTTACCAAACCTTTTTCCAATTCCTTCCACTTCCTGGGCAAACTCCCCACTCCTTTGCTCTATCCAAGAATCAAACTTATCTTCACCCTTCCTTTTCTTTAAAGGTTTGGCACGTTTCTTGGTAACTTTTTTCTTGGAAATCTTCTTCTTAGAAACTTTTTTCTTAGGTTTTTCTTTGCCTTTTTTTGCCATTCCTACACCTGAATTATTTTTCATTCCTTTATTTAAATAATCTATTTCTTCCCGAGGTTATTCTGCTTCACGAAAGCCCAGAGTTTCTTTGTCATCTCGGGCGGACTCATGTCCCCTGTTCCGAAGACTTCCGACAAGGTTACATTCCCAACGGAACTGAAATTTATTTTGTAATTTCCAAAAGCCATTTTTTTCTCACCAATTGTATTCTGGTTTAAATCCTTTAATAAATAACTGATTATTTATGTTCAATCGGGAAAAATTAACAGATTTGGAAAAAATGATAAAAGACTGTAAACGCTACAGAAAATCTCTTGATGAAAGCGGAGATATAGTTATGGTTTATGACAAGGAATAGTTTTGTAACCGTTTATAGTCCTTGTCAAATCCGCCAATACGTTCAATCCCAGGGAAGTATGTGATTGACATTTTCCTTACTTTTCCGCTATTTTCTCCGCCAATAATTTTCATTTTTTTAATCTTTTCATACCGTTGCTCTCCGGATATAAGTCCCAATTCCTCAGCCAAGTTTCCCCAATAATGAAATTGTGTGCGGGGAAGACCAATTTGATCGCAGGCGTCATAGATACTTTGTCCATCAGAAAGTGCGAAATCCATAAATCTCTTTAAATGGTTGGAAGAAGGGAACTTTTTCGAAGTCCACTTTTTTGAAAGGTAAGGGTTTGTATACGTCATATCACACACCTGTCACTATACGATAGTGGTAACTACTATATAAAAGTTACGCAAAATAAGCTTTAAATACCACCTTTTATTTTGGCCTTTAAGTGCCAAAATTGGGAACGTAGGCACAGTTTCTACAGCAAAAACAGAACAGCCAAAATAGCGATAAGTACAGGTTGGTGTATAATATATATCTTCAATGAATTTCTTCCGAGCAGGCCCAATAAATCTGTCACAGGAGTTTTGATTTCCCTTACATTAAAACTTCTTTTGCCCTGCGGGTATAAAGTATTGCCAAAGAACATGCCAATCAGGACCAGACCGAACCATGGGAGCAATGGGAAGTAGTCAATTGTGTAGAAGACCGAAGGCACGAATCCCAGCCACAGAAGGGAGGAAAAAGGAAAACGGAACGTGGCCAAATACCAGCCAAGGAATATTAATCCTGTACCAATGTAGAGGTTTAAAGTTCTGTAACGGAGGAACGGATATGCCAGTATAATTGACAAACCGATTAAATGCAGGATTCCGAAGATTATGAAGCCCTCCCCGATTAGAACCTTGGTGGCCAGCGTGATTACCAGGCCCCAGAAGAATATTACCAGGCCCCGCGACAGGTATTTTTTTAGGATTTCTTTCTCGGATTTTTTCCTGGTTCTTGAATAACTGATTGAGAGGGAGACTCCCACAAGAAATATGAACATAGTTGCTATCAATCTCGGAAAGAGCCACCAGAACAAAGTGCTTTCAAAATAAAAGATTTTAAGGAATTTCAGGTCATAAAAGAAATGGAAGATAATCATCATCAATATTGCGGCGCCTCTAAGGTAATCTATCTCATAGAATCGCATAATTATTCTTTTAAGGGAGAGGTTTAAATAATCTGATAGCTTTCTATTTTCATGGAGCTGGCAAATACGATTTTCAAGAGGACGCTGGGTCTTATGTTCAGGAAGGACGGAGAGATGCTTTTTTATTTCCCGTTTAATGTCCGTTTCTCGGTATGGACCCCTTTCATGAGATTCCCACTGGACTTATTCTTCATGGACAGGGATTTCAAAGTGGTTGATGCAAAGAGGGACATGAAGCCATGGAGGTTTTACAAACCTGGATGTTCTTACCGTTATTTCTTTGAGGCAAAGGCGGGAAAATACGAATCTCCACCAAAGGAAGTGAAAAAAGCATTAAATTAAATATAACATAACACATTATTTCTAAGTTACAGTTGTTTGTACGGATTAAAAGACGAAAAAGTAATATAATTAAAATGAAGGGAAGATATTTATTACTGGCTACAGAAGAATCAAAAAAAGTCAAGGATGCCATAAACTACAGGGTAGGCTCGTTTAGGCTTTTCAAGTAATCAGAACTCTATAAAAACCTCTTTTTCGGTTTTTTTCACAATCCCCTCAACTATCCCCTCTCCCCTTTGACCCGGTTGTTTGCTCAGTCCTTTTATTTCTCCGGTAGAGTCCTTTATTCTGTAAAGTGTCATATTCTTCTCTGGCAAGAGCTCGGAGGAGATTATTTCACACCCAATCATCACTTTCTTTCCCACGTATTTTTCCGAGTTGGTTAAAATTTCATTTATTTTTACCAGCGGCGATGGGGGAAGCGGTAGTCTTTTCGGCTTTGTTATTAACGGTTTTGTGGGGATTTTTATTTTCTTATAGAATATTACAAAAATTACAACAATCGAAATTATCAAAATTACAGGTATTAAAATAGGAGTTTCAATTTTCGAAGGTCTGGGTTTTTCGCTTACTGTTGTCGTTGTATCAGGCTTCTCGGTTATGTGGCCGGAAATCGGTGCTTCTTTTTTGGTGGTTGTGGTTGTTAAACTTGTTGTGGAGGTTGTCGTGTCATCAGGAACGCTACCACTGCTTCTTTTCTTTGAGCTGGGAGGTTCGATAGTAGTGGTGGTTTCTCCAAACATTCCGTAAAAACTGAAGTGGGTTGTGTTACCCCATACATAATTTCCAGATGTGTTCACATCTCCTGGTTCAGAAGACCAGTTCCCGAGGGTCTCGTTGTAATAGTATAATCTTAAGGTGCTTTCGTTTATCCCCGCCGAAGATACGTTTTCATCAGTGTAAAACAGTTTTACTATGACCCAGAGCAGGTTTTCAGTGACATAGGAACTTGTCACCACCTCCACATATTTCCCAATATGGGCCATTTCGAAGTCTCCGACCGGATTTTCTGGATAGGAGGCTGCACCGATTGTGGTATTTATCAGTTCCTGAGTGGTTTTTACTTCCAGTAATAAGTTCAATAAACTGAAGTTCAGTATGGTATAGTTTCCTGTGGTGGACCAGGAGGTGTTTGTAAGCACCAAGTCTGCTCCGGAACTATAATTGACAGTAATGTTTTTGACCCATTCGGTTCTATTGTTTCCGGAATTATCCACTGCCGTTATGTTGATATAATGAATTCCTTCCGTAATATTACTTAGGTTAAAGGCGAGGAACCACTCATTTGTGGATTGTGTCAGGTTCTCTTCGTAAACTTTATCCCAGGATATATTGTAAAGACTTGTGTAGGCATAATCTATCCCATCATTGTCTTCTATATTTGCTGTAACTGTTACGTTGGAGTAAGGCTTGGCTATGCTTGGAATTTTGGTTGCATTTAAAATGGTGGGAGGAGTTGTATCCTCTATAGTCAGCATACTAGTTGTAGAAGAGGAGGAATAGTTTTCATTGCCTGTGAAGGCTCCAGTATAATTGTAAGTTCCTAAAGAGTGTGAAACCTCATAAGGATTGGAAACCGGAGTTTCGTTAACAGAAAGATTTACCTCTGCCTGTAATGAGGAAACATTTATGGTTGCGTTGACCTTTGTTGGATGCGGATATTCAAAGGTATGGTTTGTTATCCACTCGGTCCCGTTCAGGTAAAGGGTCATTGTTGATGGTAAACTCTGAACTGTTATCTCGGTTGTGTTTTCTTTTGTCGTATTTGTAACTCCATCTTCACACCAAACTTCAAAGATAATTTTATCTCCTTTTGAATAGTTTCCAGAACCATAAGTGTAGATTTGAATATTTGTGTTGTTTTGAAC
>JAGLWW010000020.1 GCA_023133195.1 Candidatus Aenigmatarchaeota archaeon | reverse complement strand
ACGGTCATGTAGGGGTTGCCTGTCCAGTTTTCTTTTGTGATTTTTCCGTTTGAAATTATGTCTTTGGAGTGGGTCAGGAGGATTGTGCAGTTATGTTTTTTTGCAAATCTTTCCACGTTTTTCTTTGTCACGTTCAATCCGGAGAGGGCCTTGAATTCTGCCGGGTGCGGCGTAAGAAGGAAATTCTTTTTTATGTCGCTCGGCCTCAGGGCGTGCAGTGCGTCCGCATCAACTACCACCGGTTTCCTTGTTTTTTTCAGGAATTTTCTTACGGCCTCCATTGTTTTGGTTTCACGCCCTATACCGCCGCCGATTACTATTGAACTGCATTTTTCCGAGAATTTGTTTAATGTGGGGATGTGCTTTTCTGTGATGTAGTCTCCCTTGAGCGGGTACGTTATCAGGTCGGGTCCGTATGCGCCGATGAGATTTGCAGCCCTTTCCGGGGCTAGAATAGTGACAATATCAACTCCTGTCCTGTAAGCGCCCATGGCATTAAAAAGAGGTGAGCCGTGGTAAAGCTTGCTCCCGCCTATTACAAGAAGCGAGCCGAACTGGTATTTGTGTGCATCTGTTTTCCTCCTGGAATAGACTTTTTTCAGTATATCCTTTGTTATTACAGCAGAGCGGTGTTCCATAAACTTTTTAATAAGGAAATTAGTATATAAAATTGAGGTTAAAAAATGATGGAGTTTTTAAAGGAATACCCGGATCATATACAAAAGGCTTTCTCTCTTGCACCCAAAATCAAACTAAAAAAAGATGTAAACAAGATAGTTGTGGGCGGAATGGGAGGCTCGGCAATTTCCGGGGATATCCTGAGGAATTATTTAGAAGATGAAATAAAAATTCCGGTTTTTGTAGTAAGAAATTATAAGATGCCGAATTTTGTTGACAAAAAGACTTTAGTCTTCATGATATCCTATTCAGGCAACACTGAAGAGAGCCTTTATATGATGAGGGATGCTAGAAGGAGGGGCTCGCAAATCGTGCTTCTTACATCGGGCGGCAAGTTTGCCAGGAAAAAATTTCCTATCATAAAAGTTCCCAGAGATTTGCTTCCAAGGGTTGCTTTACCTTATCTTTTCTTTCCTATACTGAGGGTTTTGCAGGACAATGGGTTTGTGAAAAACAAGGAAAGGGACGTGAAAGAGGTTTCAAGTGTTTTAAAAGGTTTTAATTTTGAGATGGCCAGGCAGATTGCAAAAAAGTTCTTCAGAAGAACTCCGGTGCTTTACGGCCCGGAGAAATATAGGTGCTCTCTTTACAGATGGGAAACGCAACTGAACGAGAACAGCAAGAAGTTCGCCCATTTTAACTGTTTCACGGAGATGAACCACAACGAGATTGTTAGCGACTTCAATGACAACAAGGACATTTTTGCAGTGATAATAAAGGATGAAAAGATTCACAAAAGAGTAAATATTCACATGAGAGTGGCCAAAAAAATACTGGAAAAGGAAATAGAAGTCAGGGAAATCAAGGTAAAGGGAAATGGACTTTTGTCAAGGCTTTTCTATATAATATATCTCGGAGACTGTGTTAGTTACTATCTCTCTTTGTTCAGGGCAGTGGATCCGGCAGAGACAAATAACATAAAAATCATAAAAAGTGCGCTAAAACGTGGAAAGTGACCATAATGTACAAAGTAGCTCTGGTTGTGGGTGGGACAAGCATCGCGTGCGCTCTTTTTAGGGGAAACAAGATTATTCGGAAAATTGAAAGAAAAACCCATATAGAAAAGGGAAAGGAATTTATTATAAAATTAATTATTGAAATGATAGAGGAAGTGAGAGGGAATAAAAAAATAAGTGGCATAGGGCTCGGTTCACCCGGAACAATTGACAGGAAAAAAGGAATTATATTTGACTCTTCCAATATACCATGGAAAAACGTTCCGCTCAAAAAAATAATCCAAAAAATGTTCAAGGTTAGTGTCTTTTTGGAAAATGATGCAAACTGTGCAGCCCTTGGTATTCTAAAAAAAGAAAAAGTCAAAAATTTCGTTTTACTTACTCTCGGTACAGGTTTGGGAGGAGCAATAGTGATTGATGGAAAACTTTACACGGGAATAGGAAATGCAGGAGAATTTGGTCACTCAACCATAAAAATGGACGGGATGAAATGCAAAATTTGTGGGAACAGGGGTTGCCTGGAGGGATATGTTTCTGGAAGAGCTTTCAAGCGTCTGTCAAAAAAATATTTCGGAAAGAAGTTGAGTCCGCTTGAACTTGGAAAAATAGCAAGGAAAGATAACAAAAAGGCAAAAAGGATTTATGAGGAGGTAGGAAAATGTTTGGGAGTGGGTCTTGCGAACATAACTAATACTCTCAACCCCGAAATTATATTTCTTACAGGGAAAATAATTAAAAGTAGTTCTTTATTTTTAAAAATTACAGAGGAGGAAATGAAGAAAAGGATTATTATGGAACCGCCGAAATTGAAAATAGTCAAGGAAGACGTGGAACTTTACGGAGCGGCTTCTCTGGGGGATTTATAAATTAAAATCAATTTATATACTCTTTTATAACTTTAATCATGATTATAGATTCTACAAAGAATTTCTACAAGAATTACGTTCTTAATAACGGTGGACTTCATCTTTTCAGGTTTGTAAACACGAACTTCGGCTCGAAATGGGCCGGATTGTGGAGTTTTGACAAAAAACTGCTGGATTACTGGGCATATCGTGTGAACGATGTGTGGCTCTCCATGCAAAACTGCTTTGAATTTGAGCACAAGTTCTGGTGCGCAAACCACAAACACAGGATTGAAAACCTGCTTGTGACAGAGGAAGTGGTTCCTCTAAAAGACAAAATAATCAGCATTTTGAAGGTAAAGAATACAACGCAATCAAAAATCAAAGTTAATATATTACTGGAGGTTGGAGTGAACATAAGATACAGGGACACAAATTTTCACAATTACAAATATACCACAAAAACAAAGAGAAGTTTTGTGGAGGTAAAAAATAACATAGGGAACCTTTATTTCGGCAGTCTTGACGGAAAGTTTGTGAAATCGGATAGATATGAACAGCATGAACCCGGGAAATATGCGGATTACTGCGGTTATGTTGTCAAACAAGGCTTAACCGGAAGCTGGAATGAAAGCATGCAAAACAAATATCTGCCGGGTGAATATGTAATTAAAGTGAATCTGGAACCCGGAGAGGAAAAAGAGATACCGTTCTTCTTTTCAGAAGGGAAGATAACAGGGCACAGAAAATACAGGGATTCTGTGGAGAATTCAAAGAAAGCATATGAAAGGCTGAGAGGGCAGTATAAAAACACGGAATACTCGGCACATCTGGACAAGATAGTGAGCTCACTTATGACTTTTGAAGTGGAGAAAGGATTTGTTGCGGGTTACCCGTTTTTCAATGAGATATGGATTAGAGACGCGTGTTGGTGTCTGCCTGCATACCTTTATCTCGGTATGTTCAGCCACGTAAAGAAGTTCCTCAAGACAGTTGAGAGAAAAATAAAGGGCGGAAAGGTCCCTAGCCTGATGAATTCTAAAAGATGTTTCTATAATTCTTCTGACGTGGCGCCACTATGGATAATAGGGCTTTACGACTATCTGGATTTCACTGGTGACAAGAAATTAGGAAAATCCATGGGGAAAAAGGTCAGGGAAGTTCTAGATTATGGAAAATTAAGGCTGCAAAAAAATCTAATTACAAGCACAGGCTTTACATGGATGGATACTTTAGAGAGAAAAAAGGCAATAGATTTACAGTCCCTTTGGTGCCGGGCGTTCTACTGCGGAGGAATGATTCTTTACATGAATAGCGGGGAAACGAATGAATATTTCCAGATAAGTTCCAAAATACTTGGGGAGATAGACAAGAACTATTGGAACAGCGTGCCAAAGGATAACCTTGGCGGGAATTTCAAATCACCCAATTTCATATTTCAGCTGGCAATGATGCATATATCAAGGGATGTCTCAAAGCAGCTTTCCCTTATAATGTCAAAGGATTATCTGACTCCTGTGGGGGTAAGGACGAGACCGGTTTCCGACCTGACTTATGATCCAAAGGGTTATCACACCGGTTCTGTATGGCCTTTTATTTCCTTGGTCACGGCACTTGCCCAGTGCAACTATGAGAAAACGGAAAATGTCAAGAGACTTATTGACATCAATATGGCAAACTTTGACAAAAGGTGCATAAACGGAATAAATGAATTCTTTGATGCAGATGATTTAAAGCCAAAAGGCTGCACTTCCCAGGCATGGTCAGTTGCAGGCATGCTGACTGTTTTGGACAGTTATGTCCTTGGGATAAAGCCAAAACTAACTGAAAAGATGATAATATTTGACCCATCAAAGTTTAACTTCAAAAGATTCGAGAGAAAAATAAAGATAGGCAAGAGCAAGGTGAGCGTAAATTACTCCAGAAAAGGCAACATAATGGAATTAGAAATAAAAAATTTGCCTGTAAAAGCCAAGATACCGAATGTTTATTCAAAATGCATTGTAAATGGCAAGGAAACCAAGGAAAGTGTAGTAACTCTGCAGGCAAAGAAATCTTATTCGTTAATTTTGAAATTTTAGTTTTTTTGAATATTTTTGAGCCAAAGGATACAAAAGATTTAAATCAGGGGTAAGAATTATTAAATACATTTATAAAATAGTGATATAATGAGAGTTTTGATGATAGGTTGGGAGTTTCCACCTTATATATCCGGTGGTCTTGGAACACATACATACGAACTGACAAGAAAAATGCCGGATGATGTTAATATTACTTTCTTCATGCCTGACAGAGGGGAAATAAGCACACCATGGATGAAAATAAAAAGAATAAAGGTTTCTGTGGGTTTTGGGCCATATACAACTTTCACTGGTTCAGTTCTCTCCGATTCAATAGTCAAGAGCGTGGAGAATTATGCGAAAGAAGTTTGCAAGATGGCCAAGCAAACCGATTTTGATATAATACACTGCCATGATTGGTTAACAATCCTGGGAGGCATATGTGCCAAGAGAGAGACAGGCAAACCTCTTGTTTTTACAGTGCATTCCACAGAGTATGACAGGTCAATAGGAAATCCATGTCCGTGGGTAATGGACATAGAAAAGTATGGAATAAGAGAGGCAGACGGGATAATAGCCGTGAGCAAGAGAATAAAAAAACAGATTATAGAAAAGTACGGCGCGGACCCGAACAAGATAAAAGTAATTTACAACGCGATAGATGCCTCAAGCTTTGACTGCGGATTGAAAATCAAGCCGGGGGAAGATATGATACTTTCTCTCGGAAGGCTGACACTTCACAAGGGACTGGATCACCTTTTGAGAGCAGCAAAAATAGTGGTTGAGCACCATCCAAATGCAAAATTCGTTATAGCAGGAAAGGGAGACAAGTTCAGGGAGTTGCTTGAGCTGTCAATAGATTTGGGAATAGAAAACAGCGTATTTTTTCTTGGTTATGTTCCTCAGAAGGATATAACAAAGCTTTATGCGAGGGCAGACGTGTTTATGCTGCCATCAGTATTCGAGCCGTTCGGGATAACAGCCCTTGAGGCGATGGCTGCCGGCACGCCGACAATAATATCAAAGACTTCGGGAGTTTCGGAGGTTGCAACGAACGTGTTCAAGGTAGATTTCTGGGACACGGAGAAGATGGCCAGTCGCATACTTGAGATACTCAATTACAAAGAGCTTTCCGAGGAGATGTCAAACAACTGCAGGCATGAGGCCAAACATATAACATGGGACGATATTGCAATACAAACAAGGGATTTCTATAAATCTCTGCTAAGATAATATATCATAAGGGGATGTAGATGACAAAACTTTGCATGTATTTTCAGGTTCACCAACCTTTCAGATTAAGCAATTTTAACTATTTTTCCAAGAGTTCCGGGTATTTTGACGAGGAAAAAAACAAAGCAATTTTTGAAAAGGTTGCAAACAAGTGCTACATACCCACCACAAAAAAAATAATAGAATTGATAAAAAAGCATCCGGAATTCAAGGTAAGTTTTTCCTTTTCCGGCGTTTTTATAGAGCAGGCACTGAGATACAAGCCGGAAGTGATAGACATTTACAGGGAATTATATGACACGGGAAATATGGATATTCTTAACGAGACTTACTATCATTCTCTTGCTTACCTGGTATCAGAAGAAGAGTTCAAGGAACAAGTGAAAATGCACAGGAAACTGATTAAGGACACATTCAATCACAAGGCTCTCGTATTCAGGAACACCGAGGCAATGCTTTCAAATGACATGGCACAAAAAGTAGAAAAAATGGGGTATAAAGGAATAGTCGGAGAGGGATGGGACAAGATTCTTGGATGGAGGTCGCCCAACTACATATACCAGCCAAACGGTTCAGACATAAAACTACTTTTAAGAAACTACATGCTTAGCGATGATGTAGGTTTCCGTTTCTCAAAAATCGACTGGAAGGAATACCCACTTACTGCGGACAAATATGCGATGTGGCTTGCATCAGCACAGGGACAGACAATAAATTTGTTTTTGGACTATGAGACATTCGGGGAGCATCAGTGGAAAGAGACAGGAATATTTGATTTTCTGGAATATTTGCCAAAGGAAGTTGCAAAATATCCCAACCTTGAATGGGCCAAAATAAACGAACTGGTGGAGATGGAATCAAAAGACAGGATTGACATACCGCACATACTTTCTTGGGCCGATATTGACAGGGATCTTTCTGCATGGCTGGGCAACAAGATGCAGGACAGCGCCTTTAATAGAATGAAGGAATTGGGGATTTTCATACTTAAATCAGGAGACAAAGAACTGATAGACGTATGGAGGAAACTGCAGACCTCAGACCACTTTTACTACATGTGTACCAAGTGGTTTTCCGACGGGGACATACACAAGTATTTCAACACATACTTGAATCCTTATGAGGCTTATTCAAATTATATGAATGTTTTAAATAATTTAAAGTCAGAATTAGGATTGAATTCTTTCAAGAGCAAGGACATATGAGTTGATATAACTTTTTATCTGATCTTCCCAGCAGGCAAGCTTGGCTATTTCATATGCTTTTAATTCAATCTTTTTTCTTTTTTCTTTTTTCATCTTCACATACGTCTCCAGCAGGTCCGCGACTCTTTTTACGACTTCCTCATGTGATTTTCCTACGGCTTCCACAACTTCCACGGGTTTTATATCATCATCGCTCTTATAATTTTTTTGCACGAATCTACCGAAACCGCTATAGTCGGTTATTAATGATATGTTACCGTAAACTGCTGTCTCATGACCCATGTATCCCCAAGGTTCATAGCGTGAGAGCATGACTCCAATATCACTTGCTATTAACGCTTCCTTGTAGTCCAGTCCAAGCAATTCATCTTCCCTGTTCAGGTAGACAGGATAGAAAATAACTTTTACACTGTCTTTTTCCCTGTTTTCTAACCCGTTTTCCTTAATCCTTCTTATTATTGAGTCTTCCTCTTCTCTTGAAGAAAGCTGGAAAGCATTCACGGGAGGATTCAGTCCTATTCTGCTTCTTATCTTGCTGAAACTGGTCTTTACGTCAGCCAGAATCTCGTTTGAAACTATATCGGATTTTTCTATACTCTCTCCATGAGAAAGCTTTGATATTATATTTTCCTTTATGTCTTCCCAGTCCACATCAAGCATATCTTTCAGCCTGTCATATACAAGAAAGTTCTTTACTATCTCGTCTTTCGGGGCTATAGTACCTCTGGGCACCCATATAAAAGCTATTACAGTCTTCTTGCTTTTCTTAAGCCTTCTGTTAAGCTCTCCCAAGGCGTCTATGAAAATATCGTAACCCTTATTCTCAAACTCATACCTTCCGGCGGTAAATAACACAGGACAATTTTTTACGTCTATGGGATAATATGGAGTGAAGTATGCCCTTGTAAATTCATCCATCCTTTTTCTGTACTTAGCGTTTTTAACAGATATGTCGTTTTGGGAAGGTACCACTTCAAAGTCCAAGGCATTTACAGTTATTATATCAGGTTCTTTTCCAAGGATATGTTTGACCTCGTCTCCAACGACGTCACTCACCGTTGTGAAGACGTCTGCTTCTTTTGCTGCTACCTTCTCCATTAGATGTTTCGCGGTGACCCCATACTGGCAGGCTTTTTCTTCAGGGTCGATTTTTCCGCTCAAAAAAGACATATCCCTTTTTGATGCCATTGTCCTGCCAAGAGTGGTGGCATGAGTTGTAAAAACAGTAGGCACTTTAATATCGTTCATCTTAAGATAAAGCAGACCTGCTCCGGAAAGCCATTCATGAAAATGTGCAACAATCTTTTTCTTTGGCTGATTTTTTGAAAGTTTTTCTATTAGTTTGCCCACAGCAAAAGACCATGCCACGGGCTCCTTGTAGTCGTTCCACGTATTTAATGAATCTATCTTGTATTTTTTCCATAATATTGTGTTTATGTTGTCTGAGTTATCCCTCTGAAAAACCAAAGAGTCCACCAGAATTATTGGCACGTCATGTGCATCGGCCCAAATACCATATACGCAGCGAATACCCTCCTTTTCCAGTTCCTTAAATACTGTTTTCATATACGGAGGAGGAGTCTTTTCTATTACTTCCATTAGCGCATTTTTCTTGTTGTAAAACCCTATTGCTATGTAGTTTTCTCCGTATGTCATCTTTAGGTAATTTGCCTTGGATACCAAGACTGTATGTATCCCTCCTATACGGTTCCCTGCTTCATATGATACCTCATACAAAACGTCATTTAAGTTTTTGTCTGATACCATTTCATCCCTCTCAACATCTGATACATATTCAATTTGGTATTGAGACCAAGAATTACAAACTGAATTTTCTCTTTAATTTGTTTGCTGCAATTACCCTGTTTCTCGAATTTTTGATATCATTAGCTATTTTTCTGTCCTTGAAAACACCCTTTACCCAGTTGTAGAAGTCATTTTTACTTCCGTTAACATGATACCTGTAAGTACCATCGTTCATGGTTCTTAAGGCCTGTTCCAGTTCTTTCATGTTTTTAAGAACTCTGCCGTCACAAAGCCAGAATTTCTTGTCATCTGGCGCATCCTTGAGCGCCTTGTTGACTTTTTTGGTTTTCTTGGTTTTTTTAGCACTTTTCTTCCTTACCATTCTTTCACCTCACAAGTCTAATTACTAAAAGCCTAAATATAAACTTTTTATATTTATACCTCCTCTATTTTAACCATGGCCAAAGAAAAACAGCAAATGCCTATGAGCACGGCGGGTTTGACAAGGTATTTTGACGAGAGTCCGGAAGCTATCAAACTCAAGCCTGAGCACGTTGTAGGGATAATAGTTGCCGTAATAGTATTAGAGGTAGTTGTGTACTTGTTCTAAATTATTTATTGAAACTGCCTGAATACTTTATTATGCGCATATTTTTAGGTCCTGCAGGCATCCCTCTCGCTGCAAAAGGTGGCGGGACTTCAGATGGAATAAGGAAAGTGAAAGAAATAGGCCTAAAAGCCATGGAAGTGGAATTTACGCACGGCGTCCAGATGAAGAACGAACTGGCCAGGAAAGTGGGTGAAATTCGCGAGGAAACCGGAGTAAAACTCTCTGTTCACGCTCCATACTATATAAACCTTGCTTCTATTGAGCCTGAAAAGATAAAGGCCTCAAAACAACGAATTCTGATTTCTTGTGAAAGGGCCCACTACATGGGTGCAAGTCCCGTTGTTTTTCACCCGGGATTTTACGGCCGATATTCTCCCCAAGAGACTTATGAAATCGTGAAAAAAG
>JAGLWW010000002.1 GCA_023133195.1 Candidatus Aenigmatarchaeota archaeon | reverse complement strand
GTCTGTTAAGCCAATCCATAAAGGTGAAGGCTGTTACTAGGTCGTATTTCCCATTTAATTTCCACTCACAAGGAATCAAAGCCTGATTAAACTTGTTATTCTCATAATTTCTTTTGGCTGTGTTTATCACTTCCTTACTTCCGTCTATACCTATATACTTAACCTCTACGTCTCTTTCCAAAAATATCTCCAAAGTAGGCGGTATCGGTCCGCAGCCAAGATCAAGAACTTTTCTCATTTAATCACCCCTCCTATTAAAAAATCTGCCAGCTTGTACTGTGAAATCCACTCTGGTGAATTTCTGTAAGACTCAACAAAACTCACTTCCAATTCTTGCATCAATCTCTGATACTCAAAAGAGTTATTTCCACTTTTGAGCCTGTTAAGCATTCCTAACAACTGGAAATAGTCTCCCTTGTCTTCTACAACTCCTATTCTCTTGACATCGTTATTTCTTTTAACTGGAGTTACCTCTCTTTCTTTGGTTTCGTTTATGTCTACTGCCATATCCCTGGAGTATTCATGGGATTTACCATTAATGATTACGCCAAGCTTTCTACCTCTTTTCTTTATTACCTTAAATCCTTCAAAAATAGAATTGAAATCGTCTAAAAACCTCTTGTCTGTCGTATAGTCTTCACCGATCTGGTAGGCAATTTCACTCTCGGTTAGCTTATTTAAAAAAATATTAATTTTAGATTCATGAATTCCAGAATCCAATAAATCATCTATATTGAAAATTTTAGATTGATTAATTCCAATTTTTTTGCAAATTAATTCTAATACTTCTGTATTATTCTTAGCCTGATAAAATGTAGACTCACTTACGTCAAATTTTTTTTGAATTTCGCTATAAAAGGCATCAGAAGAAAAATAACTAAATATTATTTCGGATTTCGCTTTATTGTCTCTAAAAATGTGTCGGGGTTTGTCTCCTCTACTTTTAACATACTTGGTCCAATTTTTTATGCCTGGATATTTCCCTTCGTTTATAAAACCAAGACCACCCTTATACCTATTATAAAATTCTGCACCAGACGGTGCCCTATCTTTCTTTTCTTTTTTCTTAATTTCTCTCTTAAGTTCATCATAACATTTATCAAACCTTTCCTTCGTCCAGAAGCCAGCTTCTCTACAATAGTGTATGTTCTCTTTTGGGATTCCGCATTTTTCTTTTGCTTCATTAAAACTGTCATGATAAAACTTTCTAATAATTGTTCTAAAACCAGCTTTACAGGCTTCTTTCTCGCCTGCATTCGGATGTTCCTTTAGCCATTTTTTAAATTTTTCATCTATTTCTTTAAATTCTTCCTTTGAGTATTTAGCACGTCTTATATATTCATCTGGCACTCCGGCGTCTTTCTTAGCTTTTGTGAGATTGCCTTTGTATAACTTATCAAAATCACTACCATAATCCGTTTTTCTAATATCTTCTGCACCAACATTTGGGCTATCTATCAAATACTGATGTAAATCTTCCTTTCTTCTCTTCTCTTCTTCTTTTGAGTATTTTCTAAATCTTATATATTTCTCTGGTAATCCGGCGTCTTTTTTGGCTTCATTAATTTTAGTACCATAAAACTTATCCAGAGCTGGGTAATGACCTGCTTTTTCAATATCATTTATAGTAGCTTCTGGGTTGTCTATCAGATATTGATATAAACCTTTCTGCATTCTTTTCAATTCTTTTTTTGAGTATTTAGCACGTCTTATATATTCATCTGGCACTCCGGCGTCTTTTTTGGCTTTTGTGATATTATAATTATAAAACTTATCCAGAGTCCTGTCATGACCCGCTTCTTTAATATCCTCTTTAGTAGCTCTTGGGTTATCTATAAAATATTGATGTAAATCTTTCTCCAATATTTTCCATTCTTCTTCTTTTAAGTATTCCCTATGTCTTATATGTTCCTTAGATACCCCGGCGTCTCTTTTAGCTTCATTAATTCTACCATCATAAAACTTATATAAAGTTCCGCCATGACCCGCTTCTTTAACGTCTTCTCCGGTAGCATTTGGGGTTTCTATAAAATATTGATGTAAATTTTTCTTTTTCTCCTTCCATTCTTCTTTTGAGTATTTCTTTTGCCTTATATATTTCTCTGATACTCCGACGGCTTTTTTGGCTTTTGTTAAATTGTTCCCATAAAACTTATACAAAGCCCTGTCATGACCCTCTTCTTTAATATCTTCTATACCGGCATTTGGACTATCTATCAAATATTGGTGCAAATCTTCCTCCAGTCTTTTCCACTCCTCTTTTGAGTATTTAGTCAAATTTATCACTTAATAGTTATATAAACCGAAAAAGATTTAAACACAAAATTTGTCGAACTCTCTCTTTTAATCACCTATTAAAAAATCTGCCAGTTTGTACTGTGAAATCCACTCCGGTGAGTTCCTGTAAGATTCAACAAAACTTGCCTCCAATTCTTGCATCTGTTTCTGATAATCAAAAGAGCTATTTCCTTCCTTAAGCCTGTTGAGCATCCCCAGCAACTGGAAATAGTCCCCTTTGTCTTCTATAATCCCTATCCTCTTTACTTTGTTATTTCGTTTAACAGGAGCCACTTCTCTTTCCTTGGTTTCACTTATCTCAACTGCCATATCCCTGGTGTATTCATGGGATTTGCCATTAATGACTACTCCCGTCCTTTTACTCCTTTTCTTTATTACCTTTAATCCCTCAAAGATAGAATTAAAATCGTCTAAAAACCTCTTGTCTGTCGTATAATCTTCACCGATTTGATAGGCAATTTCATTAGAAATTAATTTATTCAAAAATTTATCAACCTTTTT
Source organism: Candidatus Aenigmatarchaeota archaeon (assembly GCA_023133195.1). Taxonomy (GTDB): domain Archaea; phylum Aenigmatarchaeota; class Aenigmatarchaeia; order PWEA01; family JAGHBM01; genus JAGLWW01. Next base: position 14,683 of record JAGLWW010000002.1, on the reverse strand, counting down.
TTCATGAATTCCAGAGTCCAATAAATCATCTACATTGAAAATTTTTGATTTATCGATTCCAATCTTTTTACAAATTAATTCTAGTATTTTTGGATCTTTGGTCCAATCAAAGATTTGGCTACCATGAATATCAAATTTATCCCCAATTTTTATCAGAGATGCATCAGAAGAAAAATAATTAAATAATAATTCGGACTTTGTTTCGTTATTTCTAAAATTGTAGTTGGGTGTATCTCCTCTACTTTTCACATACTCAATCCAAGTCTTAATATCTGGATAGTTTTTCTTTTTTATAGCAAGATATGCACCATAATACTTTTTACAAAATTCTGTACGGGTTGGCACCATAACCTTTTTTTCTTTTTTCTTAATTTCTCTCTTAAGTTTATCGTAACATTCGTCTACCCTTTCTTTTGTCCAGTATCCTTTGGGTCTTCTAATATGTACAATTTCCTCTGATAATCCAATTTTTTCTTTAGCTTCATTAATACGGTTATGATAATTTTTTACTAAAACATATTCGTGACCGGCTTTACAGGCATCTCTTTGACTAGCATTCGGATTCTCCTTTAACCATTCGATAAATTCCCCATTTTTTCTTTCCTCTTCTTCTTCGCTATATTTATAAGGTTTTATATATTTCTCTGGTATTCCTGCCTTCTTCTTCGCTTCATTAATACTATGATGATGAAGTTTTATCAAAACAGTTTCGTATCCTATATTTTTTATGTCTTCAAGAGTAGCGTCTGGACTCTCTTTTAACCATTCAATGAGTTCCTCATCCATCTCCTTCCATTCTTCTTTTGAGTATTTAGTGCGTCTTATATATTTCTCTGGGACTCCTGCGTCTTTTTTAGCTTTGTTAATTCTATTATCATAAAACTTATTCAAAGCCCTAATATGATCCGTTTTTTTAATATCTTCTTTAGTAACTTTTGGATTATCTATCAAATATTGATGTAAACCTTTCTCCATTCTTTTCCAATCTTCTTTTGAATATTTAGCCAAATTTATCACTTAATAGTTATACAAACAGAAAAAGATTTAAACCCCCAAATCTCAGGTTTTTAAAGATAAAATTAATCACTGTATAATAGATTTCCTTTCATATCATAAATTTCCTTAACGTAATAGCGAAGGGCTGCGTGTGTTAAATATTTCAGTTTATCGCCTGATTCCACCTTTTTAATTTCAGGTGACAGTTCACTCTCCGGAATCTTGAGTGTCCGTATTTTGTCGGTTTCTATTTCATAAATGCTCTCTTTTGAATCGGAATGACTGACTTTAATACTTTCAACAATTACTATTGTTTCATCATATTCAGTTATGTACTTTCGTGTCTCTGAAGTTTTTTTAACCATTCTTATGCCTATCAAACATACATCTGAAAAAGATTTAAACCCATAATTCCAGGTTTTTAAAAGATTGAAATTAAAGTGCTTTCTTCGCAACCAGTACAATCTCGGGAAACTCTTTTTTGTTTACATCTGACCCAAAATGCCCTTCATCTTTATATTCGTGATATTCTGCGTTTGTCTTTTCTTTTATCAGGCGTGGCTCAGAAATGGGTATATATGGATCATCCTTTGATGCGAATATTATTATTTTTTCAGCATTATTCTTTATTTGATTCCATTTCCAGGGTTCATCAAAATAACCGCTCTTCTTTTCCAGGTCATTGTTTAAATGAGAATGATAAGCTCCCACCAATATTGCCAGTTTACACTTGTTGTCTTCAAGAAATTTCAATACTGCCACAGCTCCAGATGAATGTCCAATCAATATAGAATCCTCAGCGTTACATAATTTTTTCTTGATGAATGAAATCCAAATCTCTTTTCTCGCTAATTTTGGGTCAGGCATATTTTCAGCTATAACTTCAAGTCCGAGCTTTTCTAATCCATTCTTGACGTACTGATACCAATTGCTTGTTATTAGAGTATTATCGTTTCCTGGAATTATCATGGCTTTCATACTTACCCCACCATAAATTATTAATTCACTTTAGCAAACCCGTCAAAATGAATTTTTGAATCAGTTGGGTCAAAAACTCCAACTACCTTGTATTTTCCCTTTGTCCATATTTCTCCGTTTAGAAGAAAATGAGTTGCTTCAAGAATAATTATACTTGCAAGTGATCTTGAAAGTTGTTGATTTCCTTTTGTCTCCAGTAGTGGTATTTCCCCTTCAAGCCAGTAATTTCTTTGACCTTTTTTGAGGAATTCATGAACTTGTCCATGTTCAAGATTTTCAGGAATACACTCTTCCTTCTTTCTATTTCCTTTCTTAAATTCAGAAATATCCCTCAATGCCAAATCCGGATTATACTCTGTTTTTATACCCATATTCAAAATATTAAATCCAAAGTTTTTAAAGATTGAAAAGAAAGATTGTATATGGTGTGGGAAACAGTGGGTTTTCTCGGAGGATTATTACTCGCATTAGCTTTAGTCCCTCAGTTGTTAAAGACTTGGAAAACAAAATCCGCCAAGGATTTGTCTTTGCTATGGACATCTATTGCACTAATGGGTTTAATTCTCTACGCTGTATATGCTGCAAAAAATGCCGTAATACCTCTGCTAATCTTTTCCACTATTGAGGCAATTATGATAGCAACCCTGATTATTTTGAAAATACTGTACGACCGGGTAAAAAGAATTTAACTTTGCAATTTACTCTCTTTATCACACATAACAATTTATTCTAACTTGACCAAGTATATGTTACAGTTCATTTTGTCGTCTTTTTGCAGTTTGCAATGAGCTGTGTAATAAGTTGGGATTTAGATTATTGAGAGTTCATACCTCCTCCGCACCACCTTCTATTGTAAGCTTTTAAAGAACCCCTTCTTCAAGGAGCTTGTCCAATATAGGTCCATGCGGGTTCTCTTTGCCGGTTCCTGACCTCAACATCACGTAATTCACTGAACCTTCCCTGTAGAACGGGGTAACCACTGTCTGATAAATCATATCCCGGTTCATTCCTTCGTAAATCTCACTGTAAGACATTGGCATCATCTCCTTCCAGTCCAGATACACGTCTATATCTCTTACGTAACAGGCCTTGCTTGCAAAATTTTTTGCCCTTTTCCTTTTTGTGGAAGGCTCCCTTACATCAATATTCTTTCCTATTTCTCTTTCCATTCCATCAATAACCATTATCAAGGCAAGTCCGCTGCTTTCCGTACTCATAACAGGATTGTGCAGTCTTTCGTTGTATTTCTCTTTGAAATGCTGCCTAATTTCTTTGGGAGAATGGATACTGTAAACCATTTTCTCCTTTGTATCAAAAAGAATTGCCCTGCCTGTACCTATAACACTCAAATCAAACTGGGATGTTGCCTCAAGCATGTTGTCTGTTCCTGAGCCCACTATAAGAGTTGCTTTATCGTCTTTTACAATGGCTCCGCCTGTAAACAAAAGACAATCGGCTTGCCTGCACATATCCCATACTTTTAACTTTGACCTTCTGCCTCCTAAAATATAATCCTGAATTTCCTGACTGGTCATAATTCTAAAGAGGTAGGAAAAAGATTTAAACCCATTGTTTCAGGTTTTTTAAAGTTAAAGAATAAGATAATATTATGGAAATTCCTCCCTGTGGTGCTTGTTGTAAGAATTGTATTATGTACAAAAAGGATTGTGAAGGTTGTAAAGAAACCGAAGGAAAACCTTTCTATGTTAAAGAATTTGAAATTGATGTTTGTCCAGTTTGGAAATGTGCAACAGAACATAAAATAGAACACTGTGGTTTATGTGAGGAGTTTCCCTGTGACAAATTCTTGGATTGGTATGACCCGAAGAGAGATATAATAACAGTTTTAAGAAGAGCCGGTTTGTTGGCATTAAGGAATAAAATAGGAACTGAAGCATGGATTGAATGGCTAAAAAATAAGAAAATAGAATTTGGAGTTTAAACCATAATTTCAGGTTTTTAAAGACGGATAACTATCTATTTTTATGTCAGAAAAACAATATCCAGAACCAATTGCAGGAGCATTGATTTTTAATCAGGAAGGTAAATTATTCTTGATGAAATCTCATAAATGGAAGGATAAATATATGATGCCTGGCGGTCACATCGAGCTGGGGGAAAAAGTTGAGGATGCACTTAAGAGAGAAATAAAGGAAGAGACGAATTTAGATATTAATGACATTAAATTCATTTGTCTTCAGGAATTTATATTTGGTGAAGAATTTTGGAAAAACAAACACTTTATATTTTTGGACTTTGCTTGCAAAACAGATTCTACTAACATAACACTTAATGACGAAGCTCAAGAATATATTTGGATTTCTTTAGATGAAGTGTTCGAACTACCAATCGAACCATATACAAAAATAGCAATTGAAAAATACATGGAAAAAGATTTAAACACAAATAATCCCCAAAATTCAAGCTTTTAAATGTTTGCCCACTATAATAATCTATTAAAAGGAGGTAAATATATGAGAGATTTTAACCGAGGCAGAAGCGGTGGCGGTGGCTTTAAAAGAGATTTTGGACCGCGGGAAATGCACAAGGCAGTTTGTTCCGAGTGTGGCAAAGAGTGTGAAGTTCCGTTCAAACCTACTGAAGGCAAACCGGTTTTTTGTAAAGATTGCTACATGAAAAAGAAGAAGTGGTAATCCGTAAGACAGGAGAGTTTTGTTTTAGTCTTTTTCTACTTTATTTTTAATTAACTCTCTCTATAAATTTTTTTATTAGTTTTATTGTTTTTTCAGAAAAAGCTCTGCTTTCGTTTATAATGTCTTCGGAATTTATTTTGTTTTTTATTCCGCAGGCATAGTTCACGCCCATTCCCAAGCTTAAAAGTCGCATACAGTATTCTCTGGCCAGTATGGCCTCCCATGAATGGGTCATTCCCACCACATCAGCACCGAAAATTCTCGCTGCCCTTATCTCCGCTTTCGTCTCCAATCTCGGACCGATTGTCTGGAAATAGACGCCGTGGTAAAGAGGTATATTGGATTGTTCTGTTACTTTGGTAATAATCTTTTTATAAGGTTTAAAGTAAGGCTCGTCCATCTCCACGTGAACAGGCTGCTTGTCAAAGAAATCATAAATTGTTGCAAGTTCCCCTGTGAAATCAATAAAGTCATCTATTACAACCAGGCAGGGAACTTTCCAGTTCCTGTTGATGACCCCCACGGAATATACTGTTACGAGGTCCTTGACGTTATTCTTTTTCAGGAATTCAAAATAATCTATCAAAGGAACCCTGTGAGGAGGGAATTTGTGGCTCTTTCCGTGCCTCGGTATTATGTACACGTTTTTGTTTCCGATTCTTCCCTTAAAACAGGTGAGATTGCCTTTAGTAATTTCTGAGTAATTATCCAGTATTTTGTAAGTGGAGTATCCTCCTATTAAACCAATATTCTGCATAAAATAAGGTTACACCATAAAGGATAAATCCTTTAAAATTCCTATGGTTTTTATGAAAACTATTATACCTACTTCTCATGCTTTTCATCTGGCCAAAATTATGGAGAAATATGACGTAAACGTGGTTTATCCTAAAATAAAAACCTTTCCTGACGGGGAAACTTACGTCAGAATTCCGGAAGAAGTTCGAAATCAAGATGTCATTGTATTGTGCTCGGATAAGAATAACCCTGATAAAACTTTGAGTGAATTAAATGGTATTGCAGGCGGCCTGAAATACAGCAAAGCCAAATCAAAAAAACTGTTTGCGGCATATATGCCATACGGAAGGCAGGATGGGAAGTTTAAGAGAGGGGAACCAAACAGGGCAAAAGATATACTTCAAAATCTGAGGAAACATTATGAGAAGATATGGATAGTGGACTATCATTCTAACCACAAGTGGGTGGATAAGCTGGCTGAAAGAATATCTGCTTTTAGCTTAATCAAAGAATCGATAGAAAATCAATACAGAGATGTAGTATACATTACACCGGATGAGGGAGCGCAGAAAAGAATAGGAATAAAGGGTGCTAAAAAGAAAAGATACAATGCAAGAAAAGTTGATATGGAATTCTCAAAAGATTTGGAAGAGTTGGTAAATGGTAAAAACGTGGTGATTGGAGATGACCTTGTCTCTACCGGAGGCACCGCCTGTCGTGCTTACGAAGAAGTAAAGAAATTGGGAGCAAGAAAAGTCATTTCAGCAGAAACTCATGGAGTCCTTATGGAAGGGATAAAAAATATAATAAATACGTTTGACGATTACAGCCTGACTGATACGATAAACAGAAAAGAAGCAAATGTATATGTACATCCTCTAATCGCGGAAACAATTGATGTTATTTAAACATTTTATTAAAAAACTCCTAATTTTAGTTAGGTTGCCCTTATGAAAAAAATTATAACCACGATAATAGGATTTTTAATACTTGGAATATTATTGTATTCGTTTGGCATAGAAGAAATAACATCCATTCTTTTAAAGACGAATATAACTTATTTCATACTTGCTGCTATAAGCTTTCTATTTGTAGAAATATTGTCTGCAATAAAATTAAAACTTGTGTCTCCTTTAAAATTTTCCCAATTATTCCTCTCTCATATGGGAGGTATGTTTTTTAGCCAGATAACCCCTGCAAGAAGTGGTTATTTTTATACATCATATTCCCTCGGAAAAAAAGAAAATAAAAATGTTAGCGAAAAAATAGGTCTAATAACCCTTGTCCAGGCAATTATGATGATTTCAAAAATTTTACCTTATCTTTTTTATATCGGGAAACTATCTCATCAGTTCTGTCTTTTGAATCATCCACAACAATTATTTCATAATCACCAAAATTTATTTTACAGTATTTTATCAACTTAACAAGATTTTTTTCTATGATACATTCTTCATTGTAAGTTGGAACAATTATAGAAATTTTCATAAATTCCTCTCTGTTATTGTGATTATTCTCCTGTTTTCGGGGCTTCTTCTTCGGGAGGTTCAAAATCTTCAAGCGTGCGTTCTCCGAAGAACTTCCTTCTGGCCGCCTTCATTGTACCGCTGACTCCAAGCGTATATGGGATTACGCGGTTGTCTCCTATCCTCTCTATTAGGGCCAGAGCCGCTCTTACATATTCCACATACTTGTTGTCGCACCTTATAAGGCCCCTCTGATTGTTTTCATCCCAGCTGTCGCTGATAAACCATATGTTTGCATGAGAAGCCCCCACTTCTCCCACCAGATTGAGAAGCGAGTGCCAGAAGGCATTTAGTATATCGCCAAATTCCACTTTTTCCTCGCTGATTATCTCAAAAGCAAGGTATCTTTTCTTTTCTCTTAAGGTTGGAGGCAATATCTTCGTACGGTCAGCCATTAGACCTTACCTCCTATTATGCTTTTTGGAACCTTAGAAACAGAATTCATCGAATCCTCAAGACTCATGCCAAGTATCTGACCTATCGCAGCAAGCTCTCTGGGATCTCTCATGTCCCACTTACTTCTTGCACAGGAAGTTATCACAATCGGTGCCCCGTACTTTTTGGCAAGCTCCGTGTTTAACCTCATATGGTTAAGAACAAAAGACCTTACCTTCCTGAAAGTCTCCAAAATCTCGTGAAAGTCTATCTCTATTGCCACCTTGTTTTCTGCGGCAAACCTTGCTATAACATGGTCTACCCCTGAATCTGACCTTTTGTATTCTGGATGGGAAAGAATACTCACACGAGAATCCTCTGAAGCAGCCCTGTTTATCTTGTATTCACCGCCTGAAACTATTATAAAATTGGAGAACCTTTTGGCCTTGGAAATCATTCTTTTCAGTTCCTTAACTCCGTCGGCTTCCACCTCTATGCCTGCTATTATCTTCAAATCCTTTACGGACCTGGCTTTCTCCTCTATTTTTTTGAACCTGTCCAGATTTGCATATTTCTCAACAAGGCATATCCCTGAATAACCCAGCCTTCTTGCTGTTTCTATCACATTATCCATTTCTTCCAGGCTTTCCAGTTTTACGTTTAAATCATAAAATTCCATTGTATCCGCTCCTAGAGTAATTTTAAATTTTGTTCCCTTGTCACAAAATCATAAAATTCCATTATATCAACCTGTTGAGAGTTTTAAGCTTTGTTCCCTTGTCACAAAATCATAAAATTCCATTTTTATCCGCGATATAAATATGGCTAAAAAGTTTATTAATAGCTTAAAAAACGGCATTTGGCTATCTTTTCCTTACAGAAGGTCTTGCCTTCTCAAATCCCTTTCCTTTGCCGCGCATTCCTCTGGATTTCCTGCCTGCCGAAGTCTTTCCTCTAAAAACCCTTCTCCTGCCTTCACAAATCCAGTTTATTTTTCTGTCTTTCTTTATTACAGGATGATGCGGGTCTACCATAATCACTTCATACCACTTATGAATCCCGTCTTCCGCCACATAGTAAGAATTCAGTACTTCCAAATTGGAAAACTTTCTGGCAGTCCTTTCTTCTGCTATCCACTTAAGACTTTTACCAGGAGAAAATTTCACGCTTCCTGCTTTTTTCGGTTTTCTTCCTTTGGCAGTTTTCGGTCTTTTCCTTCCTCCCCTCTTGATTTTTACTCTTACCAGAACATAGCCTTGCTTCGCTTTATAACCCAAATTTCTTGCCCTGTCCAGCCTTGTGGGTTTTTCTATCTTTTCTATGACATTTTCCTTTCTCCAGGCAATAAGCCTCTCTTTCCAGAGTCCGCCCAGATTCTCCTTGGGCCTTTTCCATATTTCCCTTATTCTCTTGTACATTCCCATTTAATCACCTCTTGAAAATTTAAAATTTTCAAGTTTGGAAATATTGATTTCCAAATATTAACCTTCACCATCCTCCAGACAGGAGGTATCGGAACCAATCCGAAAAGGCACATCGTAGGTTATTACTAAAAATTTAGCATATACCTATTTAAAGCTTTATCATAATTCTCAAATCATTGAGATTGGTTCCTGTAGGTCCCGTAATTATTGAACAGTTCCTCTTCCTGAAGAAAGTGTAGGAGTCGCTATTCTTGAGGTACCCTTGAATTTCCTCTTCGTCATGTTTCTGGAAATCCTTTTCGTCTGCTATCGCGCCGGCAGCCTTCGAGTTACCGTCTATGCCATCGGAATCTATTGAAGCAACAGTGACACCTTTGATTTTGCGGCATCGGAGCACAAAATCCTGATTAGGTCCCCCATCTCCCTTGCCCCTGACCTTGAATGCAAACTCTCCACCAGATATAATGCAGCTTCGGGATTTCAGGTTTTTTGAAAGCCCTTTAAGTTTTGTGACAAGGCTTTCCGGGTTTCCCTCGTAATTTGGATAGACTATTTTCGTTCCGTAGCCCAGTTTCCTGGCTTTCTCTGCTGCCTTCTCCAGAAGCATCCTGTTGTTGGCGAGAATGAAGTTGTCAACCCCTCTGCTTTTTTTGTGGAGTGAACCGGAGCCTATGAACTCCAGCGAGTCTCCCACCACGTCTGATATCACAAGGTTGATTATTTTTCCATGAAAGTGTTCCAGAAGCTTGCCTCCCTTGACACTTGAATATTTCCTTCTTATCCTGTTTACCTGTTTTATGTTCCTTTTTGATTTTAGGAGCTCTTCGTTAAGTTTTATTAATTTTTTCAGACATATTGTCGGATGACATAGCAGGGAAGAAGTCCCGCCCGAGAGCAAATATATTGTAAGGTCATTCTTGTTAGTTTTTTCAGCAAGAGAAATTAGTTTTTTGGTGGCCTTGATGCTACTCTCAGAAGGAAAGGGATGAGTCCCTCTTAAGACCTTTATTTTGCCCAATTTCTTTTCTTTCTTTGTATATATTACAAGACCTTCACTGATTTTTTTTCCGAGAATCCTGTTCAGGGATTTGGCCATCCTGTAGGAAGCTTTTCCCGAACCCATGACATAAATGTTATCAAAATTTTTCAGGTCGTATTTTTTCTTCTTTATCTTAAGAATGTTTCCGTTAAGTTTCACGCTACTCCTGATTGCTTTTTCTATAGACGTTTCTTTCAAGGCGTAATCAATTATGGACAAAATATCTCTCTTGGTTTTAGTTTTTCGGTTCATCTTATACACTGGTGTAATTTTCTCTAAACTCTTCCCTGTGTTTCTTAAAAGTCTTGTATATGCTTTCAACCTCTGCTTCCGCTTCCTTGTAGCTCATATCTCTTATCTTTTTCACATGATTGTAATATCTGCCGTACCATAAACTCAGTAAGGCGTCAAGAACTTTTTCATTTTTGTTATGCTTGTAATAAAGAGCGGTGGCGTAAACAAATTTCACCCAATCCTCTTTTCCCACTCCCTTTCCGTTTCCTATTATTTTTGGCAATCTCCTTGAAAGATCGAAATCATATCCCCTGGCTATCTTGAAAATCATATTTTTGTTCTTTTTAGACCTGCCCTTGAAGGAACCCTTTATCTTTTCCGTGTCTATCTTTAACGGGATTGATTTTCTGTTCTTTATTCCGCACGAAATTTCCTTATACTCTGGCTTTCTTCCGTTTACCCATACACTTTCATATTGTTCAAGCATCTTAAACATCTGCCTCGCGACCTGATGGAACATCGGATCTATGTGCTTTTTTGGTATAACATATTTCCTTGTGCTGCTGTGCACTTTTATGCCCAGAATAGCCTCGCCTATTTTGTAATTCTTTACCAAAGCTGTTGTTGTTAAAAAAATATCTATTCCAAAATCGTGAGGAACTTCCTGATTTAACAAATCGTAAAGAAGTGGTTTTGAAATAGAGAAATCACCGCCTATGGGTTGTCTCCTGTAGCCTCCGTATATTGCCTTCGTAAAGGGATAAACCAAAACGTTTGTTATCAAACCGTCATATTTGTTCCTCTGATAAAACGGGGCAACCAATCCGGCCCTTCCGTATAAAGTTGGTTTTGCAAGCAGCTCTATCCAGCTTGGAGTTATAAAAACCAAATCAGAATCAATTATAGTTGTGGAGTATGAGTCCACTTCCTTACCTATTTCCAGTACAGACTTTACTCCCGAACCCTTTCCGTACGGTTTCTCGTCTTCTGCCAAAATCAAATCAACGTTCTTTGGAAGGGGAAACATTTCCACCAAGTCTATTGTATTATCCTTGGAATGTCCATCTGCAATTACAATAAGACTTCTCTCCGAAAAACGCCTGGTCAGACCTTCAACCACGTTCGACAAAACATGCAAAATAGTTGACTCGGAATTTTTTGTGGGAATTCCGACGACTATCGGATATTTTGGCAATTTCTTAACCTCACTTTTACTTATAGATTTCATGTTCATCTTTACTCCCATTCATCAATAGAAAAAAATTGTTTTGTATATTAATAAGTTTATGTCAAATTGTAAAACAAAAGCTTATATATAAGATTTATTTAATCTTTGTATAGATGAATAAAGAGGTTCAAAAATGCACGCAGGAATAAAACTTATATTCGGACTGATTTTAATTCTATTTGGCATTTGGCTGCTGGTACCAGTCGGAGCTCCTATAATTGGAGTTGTAAAATCGGCAAGCTGGTCAACCATCGGGGGAATTTCTCTGGACTGGTGGAACGAGTTTACAACCGTGTTAAAGGGAGTAATCCCGCCCATAGTAATTATATTGGGAATTCTGATAGTTTGGATTGAGAGCGAAGAGCTCAAATCACCAGTAGTACCGGAGCCAAAAGTAGAGCCTGTTTCAGAAAAACCGGCAAAAAAGAAGAGAAAACCAGCAAAAAAGAAAAAGTAAGCTCTACTTCTCCTAACTTATTTATTATTTTTTACCAATATTAGTATATGGTTTCTACGGCCCAGTTGTGTATCTATTGCAAAGGCAGCCGCAACCTGTGCGGCTTGGGCAAGTGCCCTCTTCTGGACAAGGTAAAGATGAAACAGAACATGAAGAAAATAGAAACGGACATGTTCTTTGGACCTTCTCCCTCGATATTCGTCGGCAGGGTCGGATATCCGAACGTGTTTGTCGGTCCGCTCGGTAACATAGGTTCTTCGGAGCTCAGTGACGAGCCAAGCTCCTGGTTTAACAAGGAATATGACAAAATAATAGAGAAGAGGTCCCTGGTCCTCAGGTCCAAATACAAGCAGTCCGTCTTTTCCAAATCAAGGTTCGTGGAGGAAAACCAACTCCTGGCCATGGCCAATAAGCCGACAGACGTGGAAATGGAATTCAATGGCAAGCCTGTGTATAGGATGAGCTTCTCTGACATCGTGCAGCCCATGGGACCTTCCGTTTCCGTGAAGAACGTGAAAATCGTGGAGAACATCAAGATTTCAAGAAGCGTGGACAAGGTCGTTAATGATGAACTTAAGGCGAATGACGCCACATTTATTCTTTACAAAAAAAACGTTGACGTCTACAAACTCACAAACATACTTTCATCAGGAGCTCTCGGTCTTGAGAAAAACAGGAAAATGACACCCACCCGCTGGTCAATCACAGCTCTTGATGAAATAATAGGCAAAAACCTTATGAAAGCCGTTCGGGAGTTTCCATCCCTAAACGAATATAGGGTATATACTTCAGAGTTCCTTCACAACAAGTTTGTGATTCTCTTGATGCCTGGAAACTGGGAGTTCGAAAATTTTGAGGCTTGGGCCCCCGGAAGTTTCTGGAGCTTTAACCTGAAAAAAACAGAGATAATAGAGGAACACGAACCATTCGAGGGAAGATGGAAATATGCCAGTCAGGGAGGTGGCTACTATGCTTCACGTCTGGGTGTAGTGGAAGGGTTACACGCGATGAAAAGGCAGGCCCGTGTAGTGGTCTTTCGTGAGATTTATGAGGGTTATGTTATACCGGTAGGCGTCTGGGAAGTCAGGGAAAATTCAAGGAACGCCATGAGAGGTCACTATGAAAAATTCCAAACTCTAAAAGGGGCATTGAATTACATAAAACCGAAACTAAGAATCCCACTGGAAGAATATAAAAAACAAAGCAAAATCCTCAAGCAGAAAAGGCTGGGAGATTTTATCACGTTAAAATCTTTATGATGTCGCCGTCCTTCAGCTCGTGGTCGGCCCCTATTTTTCTCTTTGTGCGGGCGTCTATGGCCCCGATGAACTTCTCGCCTATGTCGCTGTGAATTATGTATGCCAGTTGTCGGGCCGTGGTTCCTTTTTTTACCAAATGGGCATCCGGTAGCACGTTTCCTTTTTTGTCTGCCCAGTGCGTTTCATCCTCAACCGGATAAACAACTATGCAATCCATCAAGTCAAATACAGCAGTATTCAGGCATTTCTGCACGCCTGTGAAGCCATATTTTTCCAGAAATTTCTTTATGGTTTCCAAGGCGTGTTTTTGATTCTCAGGCAGTTCCTTTAGGATTTCAAAGGTTCCGGAACTCGGTGTGTATTTTATCAGACCTGCTTCCGAGGCTTTCCTGAGAGCAAGCTCTGAGTCAGCGCAGCATGGAATCATAAGTTCTGTTTTCAGTCTATTGTAGTTCTCCTCGCTTGTTGGAATATCCATCTTGTTTGCAGCGATTATTATGGGTTTTGATACTTTCCTTATGTTCTTGGCAAACCTGAACACGTCATCGTCAGACCACTTGGTCGGTCTTGCAGGGTCAACGTCTGATTTTTTTATGGCTTCGTGTATAAAATCCTTTGTTATTCCAAGTCCGGAGAACCTCTCCAGTATCTGTTTTTCAAAGTCAGCGTGCGTAATTTCGGTCTGCTTTGCCATCTGATTCCATTCCCTCTTAAAAATATCGGTGTACCAGTAGTCCAGTTCCTCCTCAAAGAACTTTATGTCCTCTTGCGGGTCATGCTTCTTGCAAGGATTTCCGTCAGGATCAGTCGTCCCGGATATATCCAGAATGTGAATCAATATGGGAGCCTGCCTTAAGTCATCGAGAAACTGGTTTCCCAACCCGCGCCCTTCATGCGCTCCCGGAACCAGACCGGCCACATCCAAGAGTTTTATTGGAACTAAACGCAGACCGTTCTCGCATCTGGAGTTCTTTGGAGCACACGACTTTCCAAGTTCCTTGCACGGGCAATTTGTTGTGGCGTAAGCCACACCTTCATTAGGTTTTATTGTTGTAAAAATCCTGTTTGATATTTCCACATCCACGAGCGTGGCCGCCTTGAAGAAAGTGGACTTGCCTGTATTTGACTTACCCACCAAAGCTATTAACATAAAACCGTTTAGTGTTGTGAATAGATTTTTAAATATCTTATTCTTTTATTGTTATTATGAGAATCGCTATTATTGACTACAAGAAGTGCAATCCCAAGAAATGCACTTACGAATGCAAAAGGTTCTGCCCGAGAAACAGGGCCGGAGATAAATGCATCGTGGAGGGTGAGGAAGGCAAACCAATTATTGATGAGACTATGTGCATAGGCTGCGGAATCTGTGTAAAAAAATGTCCTTTCAAAGCCATACAAGTGGTCAAAACTCCGGAGGCCCTGAAGGAAGAACCTATACACAGATTCGGCAAAAACGGCTTTGTCCTGTACAGGCTACCGATTCCTGTGCCGGGGAGAGTGATAGGGCTCCTTGGTTCCAACGGGATAGGAAAATCAACTGCACTGAAGATTTTATCAGGAAAACTCAGGCCAAATATTGGAAAAGAGAAGGACGTGGAAGAGATTTCTAAAATATTTCGCGGAAATGAGCTACAGGATTACTTCAGGAAAATAACCGATGTGAAAACTGTATACAAGCCCCAGCAGGTGGATGAGATACCGGAAATTTATCCGGGAAAGGTAAGTAAAATAGCAAAGGATAGAACAGGAGAAATACTGGAAAGATTAAATTT
>JAGLWW010000019.1 GCA_023133195.1 Candidatus Aenigmatarchaeota archaeon | reverse complement strand
GGATGAGAACTACATAATCGCAACGCCAAGTTTCGCAAGAGTTGACAGGTCTACTGCGGAACTCCTTTGATTTTTCTTTTATTCCGAATTTTTAAACGTGCGGTATAATACTCTTAAAAATTAGTCTTACCTAAGCCTTATAATTTCAAGATTCTTTGGTGCAATAGTCTCACACTTGAACATCCTGTGAAGAGACTTTGCAAGGTCTATGCACTTGCCTTCTTCACCGTGGTTCAATATTATTTTTCTTGGTTTATCCGCCAACTTGTATACATATTTTACCAGCTGGTTTCTGTCTGAATGCCCGCTCAACCCCTCTACAGTCTCCACTTCCATCTTTATCTCAAGCACACTCCTCTTTCCGTTGCCGTTCTCTGAAATTGGCATCTCTTTCCATCCTTTTTGTATCTTTCTTCCGAAAGTTCCTTCCGCCTGATAACCAACGAATATGAGAGTGTTCTTGGGGTCATCTGCGAACGCCTTCAAATATTCTATAGCAGGTCCCCCCACCAGCATGCCTGATGTAGCTATGACAACAAACGGGTCATTGGTCTTCAGTATCTCGTTTCTTTCCTTGGTCGAGCCAATTCTCTTGAAAATATTATCTGTAAACGGACTCTTTCCCCGGTGGAATATCATGTTCTGCAGGTCCTTGTTAAGGTACTCCGGATAAGTCGTGTGTATGGCCGTGGCATCCCACAACATCCCCTCCAGATACACGGGATATTTGAAATTCGGTATATCTGAAAGTATGCACATGACTTCCTGGGCCCTTCCGACTGCAAAGGAAGGTATAAGTATCCTCCCGCCTTTCTTCATGGTATCCATTACGATTTTCTTCAGTTTTTCCTCGGCCTCCTTTCTCGGAGGTTGCATCGAATCTTCCCCGCCGTAAGTGCTTTCCAGAATCAGCGTCTCCACTCTCTGGAACTGGGTAAAGGCAGGATCGAATAATCTGGATTTTTCAAAGTTAATGTCCCCGCTATATACTATGTTATGGAGACCTTCTCCTATGTGTATGTGGACTTGGCTGCTCCCCAGTATATGTCCGGCGTTCTGGAAAGTTATCCTCATATCAGGGGTTATGTCACTAACTTCGTCGTAATCCAAAATTATTGAATACTTTATCGCAGCTTCTATGTCCTTTGAGGAGTATGGAGCTTTGTGTCCTTCTCTCTGTGCGACTTCCAGATAATCCAGGCATAAAAGAACCATAAGGTCTCTTACGGGAGCCGTGCAATACAAGGGACCTTCATATCCATACCGATAAAGATAAGGTATAAAGCCACAGTGGTCCAGATGTGAGTGGGAAAGGACTATGGAATCCAGTTTCTTTATGCTGAATTCAGGTGCATTCAGGTAGGGAAATTCATCGTTCGTGGGCTTTACCCCGCAGTCAAGTATGACATTGCTTCCCGGAGTCTGCAGAAGAAGACATGACCTTCCGACCTCTCTTGCCGAGCCGAGAAACCCGATTCTTATCCACTCTATCTCTTTCTTTTCTGCCGAGTGTATCTTTTCTCCAAGTTTGTTAAGGAACTTTTTCCGAAATCCGGACTCTTCAAATATGACTTTTCTTATTGTCTGTACGACTTCGGAAGGTATTGTTGGCGCCCTCTTCACAACAGGAAACCACATGGTCTCGCTCTTTATTTTTTTCAGCGTCTCCCCTCCTTTGCCTATCACAAGGCCGGGTTTTTGGGCTTCTATTGTGAATCTCCCGAAAGCAGGTTCAAATGTTATCTCATCTATTCCAGCTTCTTCCGGTACTATCTTATTTATCTTTTCCTTGGCTTCCTCCATGTCCATGCTAATGGAAGGGTCTGGCCTGACAGAAATCCTCTTTTTGAGCTTGCCTACAAGCTGCTTTATCACGTCACCGTTCCTTATAAAGAAATCCCTGCTTTTTACATAGATAACTATCTCAGAACCCTCGAAGCATATGTCTGTTATATTCGCTTCCTTTGGAATATTTTCATATATTATCTCCTTTATTTTCATCATTAGATATCACCTAAAACAATTGCAAAACAGTAGCAAAATTAATTAGTAATTATAAAGATTTTATTTCTTCTTCTGTTAATTCTTTATATCCGTTTTGGTCTATTACAGCTATCGCAATTTCTCCTCCGGATGCGATGTCCCTTCTCGTTGCTGCAGTTACAGCCTTTACGACCAGTTTTATTGCCTCGTTTTTCTTCAGGCCTTTTCTGTACCGGTCTTCCAGAACACCAAAAGCTATAGGCGAGCCGCTTCCAGTTGCATAGTAATCGTCTCCTTCCACTATTCCGCCGAACGGATCAAGAGAGAAAACCTGCGGACCTTTTTCGTCATGACCTCCCACCACGAACTGCCCAAGGTACGGGAAATACTTGCTTCCCTGTAGTATGTTTGCCAGCAAAGATGTTAGTGCGCGGACGCTTATCTGTTTGTCCCTCTGCATTTTGTATATGTTTACCTCCGCTCTCAGGTATCTCACTATAGTCTGTATGTCGCCGACGTTGCCTGCCGTGGTTATGCCTATTCTGTTGTCTACCGAATATATCTTTCTGGCCTTTATGCTGTCCACAAGGTAACCCATTGTGGCCTTCTTTTCAGAGCCAAGAACAACACCGCTGCCGTTTCCCGTGTATATTAGTCCGACTGTGGTCGTTCCAGTCTTTTTTATGTCTTCCATTTTTACACCAATTAAAACCAGCAATTCATCAGAAATGGTTCATTAAGTATAGACATAGTAAGAATTTCACATATATAAAGTTTACTATACTGCTTAAGACTTAATAAGACTTAAATCTTTTTTCAACTCAATCTAAACCGTTATGTAGAGATGATAAAGATGATAAGATTTGGAGACAGAAGAGGCAATCTGGCGTTAAAGGAAGTCAAGCTGGAATTAAAGAAGCAAATCAAGGGCGGCAGGATTAAGCCAAGAAGACTTTTTAAAAAATTGTATCGTTCAAACGTCAAAACATTATATGCTGGTAAGCTTTATCTTGAAAACGAAAACATAAAAATAAAGGGGATTACCCGGCATTATATGGAATCCTTAAAAAATGTTTTGCAAACTAAATGTGAAGATGAAGAGCTGATACAAAATGAACCTGATCTGACTGTATGCTGTTACGTAGAAAAAAAAATTGCAAATTGCAAAATAAAATCATGCAAATCACCAAAAGACGGTTGCGGCATTTCTTTAAATTATAATGTAATAAATGAAAGATTGTTCAACAATTTTCATGTAAAAACCCAGATAGCTGTACTGGATTGTGACAAAATACTTTACGGGAATTTAAGTCCTCATAAAAACTATGGCGAAGAGCCATTCGTAAACATTGTTTTGTGCCATTCTTCTAAACTGGGGGGCAGGGAAATAGAAATTTACAAAGGGCTGGAGACGACTTTCTTCTATGAGGATTTGGATAACGCAAAGAACGTTTCAAATTCCGTAAACAGTTTTTTTAATCAAAATATACGACCCCAGAAAAGTCTCTATTAAACAAGGTTCTTATGCAGGTACTCTTTCATGAACACCCTGAAGTTTTCATACCTTCTGAAGAGCCTGTATATTCCCGCATCCCTGAATATCTCAACCTTTTCCTTTATCTCCCTTGCCAGGTTCTTCGGGACACCGCTCTCCCTGAGTGTTCCCTCCTCGTTGTTTAGAAATTCCTCCAGCAGGCCTAATGCCTTTCTGTGTCTTCTTGAATACTCCACAAACCACTTGTTGTTCTCCACAAAGACATTATAGCCCTCATACCTCCTAAGGAATCCCAGGGTTCCCTGCTTGTCAAAAATGGACGGGCCCTCCCTGACCTGTATGTTCGGAAGCTCCTCGTTCAGAAGTTCTATTACTACGATACACTTTATCCCGTCGCTCCACACGTCACTTCTCATCACTTTGAAGTCCCCGTCTTCCAGTAAATCCGTAATCCTTCTCCTGAACTTCCTCAGCTGGGGCCACATAACGTCTTCCTGAGTCACGGGTGCCCTGAATTTTATCATAAAGAATTTTGTGTCCCTGTGTCCCATCTCGTCCCTGATTTCTGCAAGCTCCGGTACGCTTCTTTTTTTTTCCTCAAAGAACTCTATGTCCGGGTTTTCAAGAAACTCCCTGCATTTTTTCACAAACAAAAGAAACTTCTCCGCTGAAAGGACGGAGGCCACGTTCCTGTTCCTGTCAACGGGGTCTATAACCACAAGAGGGTCCCCGTGAAATTTTTTCATTATCTTTTCCTTTGTTTGCTGATGTTCCATGTCTATAATCTCTCCAGGGTTCCAGTTTGACACTTCCTTAAGCAGGTTTTCAAAATTCTCATACTCTATTATAAGGAGCTCGCAAAGGTAACCGGAAAACCCTTCCGTCTTCAGGTCCGAACCGTAAACGCCGATGCCCCTGCAAAACTTTTTAAGAAGTCTTACCTCGTTGGCCTGATTTTCCGTTATCCTGTTTTCCACGTACCTTACATGGTAAGGAGTTCTGTCCACGGCACTCTTTATCTTTTCCGCGCTCGCCACGTCATAGGCCGGAACTATCTCCACCCTGTGGTCTGCCAGGAAACCCCTTACGTAAGGGTGTTCAGAATAAGCTATCTCGTATTTTCCCCAAAGGTTTGTTATTGTCTTTTTGGCTATCATCATCCCCGTCTTTTCCAGTTCCTTTCTGGGAGTCCTTTCATTAAACAAAAGAAACATGTCTATATCCTTGTTCTTGGCAAGCCACGTCCCCTTCGCCACGCTCCCGCAGAACATGGCCCTGATATCAAATCCGGCCGCGACCTTCTGGAAACTTTCAAGAATCTTCTGGCACAAATTATCCGTTATTTTCCTTTCCTCTTCATCCGGGATAGACATCTTAAGGGCCTTGTTAAGGACCTTGTGCAGAACTTCCTCCATAATTAAAAATTATTTGGGCTAGTATAAGTAATTTTTAAAAGTCTCTTGACACGGAAAAACAATTTGTACTGTTACCTCTCTCGGCCACAGCATAATCTATTGCATCTTTTTTCCTCGAAAAATACAAAACAGGACCGCCATTCTTTCTCGGGTTTACGCAAACGCCTTCCCTATTCACGAAATATTCTCTGGAGAAAGTCAAGACATTTAAATTAAACAAATTGTCTATGAAACTGTTATATAATTCCTTGTCTGTACAACTAGGACTATCTTCTAATTCCACAAAACCTTCCCAGTCAACCATCACTGACCCTTTCCCAAAATTTATGTATTTCCTGATATCTTCATCCAAAATTTTATTCCCAAAAGGTTTATGAGACCTTAATGATTGGGACATTTCCTGTATTTGTTCATCACTCATCTTCTCAGGTATTAAAGAATCCGATATTTTGTACATGTAATATTTTAGAAAAGTTAAAGATTTATAATTGTTACTATGTAAAATCTACAATTTTAAATAACAGAACCCAAATAGATTTATGACAAAGGGAATATCCCCGTTCATAGCTGCAATAATTCTCATAGCCTTCGTTATAGCCGTGGGTTCAATAGTTTCCCCCTGGTTCGCTTCTTTTACCAAGTCCAAAAGTTATGAAATAGAAGAAAAATCCGAAGGCCAGATAGATTGCATCTTCTCTTCACTGGACTTCAGTTCCTCGGACATAGAATATAACCTAAGCACAACACCGGACTGGGTTAACGTGACCCTGGACAACACAGGCTCCACGGAACTTTATGATTTTGAGATAAGCCTCAAAGTGAGCGATGAGGTAAAGATTTATTCTCCCACAGCTGCTACCCAGAAAACTTCTTCCAATTCCCTAGAATCTGGTGGAAGGGTGATACTTGTGACAAACATAACCGACGACCTTTCAGGAACGTTGCAGAAGGTAAGAATTGTCGCTAAAAATTGTCCTCACGAGGCAAAGAAAGAAGTTGTATTGTAATTTACTTGCCTTTTTCCATTTTATCCACTAATCCAGACAGCGACCTCACGTTTTCGGTGAGCGAAGGTAAGAATTCTTTAAAGGCCTTCTCAACCGAGCCAATCCTGCTTTCTATATTTTCTATGTGGGTCGAGCTATCCTCTATCAGCCCCTTTAATTCATCTTTTTTTTCATCACCGGACTTTCCAATGTGCTTGATTTTCTCTTCCAGAAACCGTATTTGGTCCTGCAACTGGACTATTGCCTTTTCCACATCCTTTAGTTCCGCCATGCTTTCTTTCCATTTTTCTTCAACAATCTCTTCAACCAGTTCCTCCAGTCCTATTTCTTCCTCGTCTGTCATCTCCAGGATATTTTCTTCAAATGGCTGTTGTGGCATGGGTGCTATAAATTCTTTTCCAATAGCAGGCATCGGGGTGGGCTGGGTGCTGTAATCAGAAGGTTGCGGTGCACCGGTAACCCGGAATTTTATTGCCTTGTTGAGGGCTCTGGAAATCTCCTCGTTGGGATAACCCTCCTTTCTCAAATGATTTATTATTTCCCTTTCGCTTTTTCCCATAGAACTAAGTCTTTCCACTATCTGGTCTGCAGGTTCTTTCTTTTTACTTGTAAACCCAGGTACCGAAATCATCTAAACTCCCTTATCATTTTTTTAACTTCTTCCTTGGTAATAAACTCCATTTTTATTGGGTTTATCAGGTCAATGAAATTTTTCAATTCTTCCAGTTCCGGTTTTGTCACAGCCTTTTCCAAAGATTTCCTTAATTTTTGGTTCTCATTTTCTATTTTCATTAACCTTATATTTAAATCTTTTAGGTTTTTTTCAATCTCTTCAAACCTTTCCCTCACCTCTTCCCGGTTTTCCAGAGACCTTTCCTCCATTGAGTCATTCTTGTTCTCCAGAAGCCTGTTAAGCTCTTCCAGAGACCTTATCCTTCTTGTGTTCTCATTAAGTCTCTTTATCATCTCATTTGTTACGGGGACGTTCTGCGTTCCTCCTCTAAAAGCCATAATAATAGTTTGTTTTCCATTTAATAAATATAATTTTTATAAAACTACCTGACGTAGCTGGCCGCCATAAGGAAAATCACGAATATGCTTACAAGCACGAAAAGGACAGGAATATAGGAAGAGAAAAACCCGTATTTTGTGAACTCATAAAGGAGAACAGCTACCAAAATCATCACGAATATCACAATGACAAGTATCTCCATCAAACCTTTTTTCATATAATAATTTTGGAAAGAGGGAAATAAAAAAGTTTTATTTAAGAGCGATGCCTCTTGAGGGGAACATATTTCTCTAAAACGTTAAGATACACCTTTACGTTGTTGTTTGGTTCTTTGTTCAAAAGAAAATACCCAACATCTTCCTCGTTTCTGACCAGAATTTTTCCCTGAACTTTCAATTTCTTTAGTGTGAACTGCTTGTAGAAGTTGTCAAAAAATATGTCCTCTGTCTTGTTGTCATATTTCTTCAGTTCTCCCAGGCCATCAACACGGACTTTCATCTTTGTTTCTTTCGCGACTTCAAGCAGAATCGGTTCCAAATCCCTGTAGTCCTTTTTTTCCGAAAGTTCCACCACGATAAACATTTTTTTGAAGTCCTTGTTCGTCCAGTCGTCTATGTTTTCCTTCCAGTAGTCTATATCCAGCTGCACTTTAAAATTTTCCATAGCTATATTATGTGCAAAAAAAGATTTATACAAGCGAGAAATATCGACAGAAAAGCCCAGTTTCTTTTGGATTTAAAATATAAAAAAAGTCGGTCACACCCCCCAAAAGATAAATAGCGTGTGTCCGAGCCTTCAAAAACCGAAGACCATGATATATAAAAAACCCATGGGAGCAAAACAAACGAAAATCCGAAGATTTTCCAGTTTTGACAACCGAAGTCATCAAAACCCTTCTTGGTTCTCATATTATTAGGGTGTTTCCATCCGAAGATTTCCGCACCTTACAGCACAAAACCGAAGTCTTATGTTGTTAATATGGAGAGCACAAGAAAATCTGTCTTGACACACCCCACAGGTAATTATTATATGGGATAGGAGATATTTAATACTATCGTTGCCACTCGATAGTAATTGGACACTTATTTCCTCTGGAAACCGATCTTTCCAGATGAAACCAAGGTAAACGTGCCCAGATTTTCCTCTATTAATAATTTAGGCCTCAAAATTAAGGATATGACAGATGATTTGGACTTTATTAGCAATTTATCTCATGACGAGAAGCTACTTGAAGATTTCCGTCTAGATTGCATAAGCCCAAACGACGGTAAATATAGAAAAGATTCTGACCCTTTAAGGCCATACATTTCTGCACGCGCTGACTGGATGGGTTGTGCCCAAGTTCTATATGTCATGTTAAAAAAAGGAGTAGAATTTGACAGAGGAACTGAAGAAAACGTTAAAGAAATGGATTATGCAATGACAAAAATAGACCCTGTAAATATGGATTTTTTAGAAAAAAAAGTTACTCACCATGACATGCTGGCTGTTATTGAAGAAATAGGAAGATATGTTTCTTCTGGAACTAAAGCACTTTTACATCCGGGAACAACTTCCTATGATTTAATTGATACATCCAGATCATATAACTACAAAAAAGCATGGAAAGAAGTTATAAGACCAAAAGTAATTGAGGTTAAGGATAAACTTTGTGATTTAGGGGAATTGTATGTGGATGTTTTAAGGGTAGGCAGGACCCATTTAAAGAATACTTCTCCTGTAAGTTTTGGTGGCGAGATTATAAAATACGCCAGAAGGATAGCAGAAGGGGTTGAAGAGTCAGATAAACAGTTTAGTAAATTAAAAGGAAAAATCAGCGGCATAGTTGGAACAGGTGCCGGTATAGACATGAATTTTCCAGGCAGGGCAGAAGAATTTGAGGCGTTGGTCTTAAAAGAATTTGATCTAGAACCCGACACCACTGCAACACAGATAGTACAGAAAGATAGTTTGATACGCGCTTGTAATTCTCTGATAGATTTAGACGCTCCTTTGGTTGATTGTGCTGAAGACACGAGATTATCCTATTCTTCTGCAATTCAGGAAGTAACTTCTAGAGACAGTGCAAGAAGATTGGGAGGTTCAAGCACAGATGCAGGAAAAGACAATCCAATATTATATGAACATATAATAGGAAAATACTCTACTATAAAGAGTGCTTCAAGTGTTATTCGCGATCTGGCCATAAGTAATTTTGAAAGAGACTTGAAAGGCTCTGTTCAGGCAAGGTATCAACCGCCTAACATGTTTGCTGAGGTCTATCAGTCATTTTGTAAGGCATCGAAAGCATTTAATGTACTTTCAGTTAATGTAGATAAAATGAAAGAGAACCTCCAACCGGTAAGAGATTTTCCGACAGAGGCCATGACAACTATACTTAAAGGCAAGGTTTTCATTCACCCCGAATACGGTTTGGCACACGATTTTGTGAAGAAAATGATGATAGGGTGTAATGAAAGAAACAGAGAGATTGTAAAATCGAATAAAGAGTTTGAAAAAAATAACAAGCCTGAAAAGAATAAGGTAAAACTTCTGGAATTTTGCTTAGAGGATAAATATTTCCAAGAAGCATACAATGAACTGCCAGATGTACATAAGAGAATACTGAACGGAGAACTTGAGGAGTATCTCGGTTTTGCCAGAAAAAGAGCTAGCGATAACATTGAGTATGCAAGAAAAGTAATCTGAATTCTTTTTAGCATTTATTTTAAAGAAAACAAACAAAATACATTAAGGGTGTGTGGAGGATTGTTTGGATGAACTTAAAGAAGATTTATGATTACTATTTGAACGACCAGATTCTGGAAAAGATTATCGGGAATGCGAAAGGAAGAGAGGTCTCGGCCTCAAAACAGGACGGCTCCCATCTT